>RDYY01000469.1 GCA_004293505.1 Sphingobacteriia bacterium
GATCTTTTGGGGAAAGATATGGATTTTCGCTTCGGATGCATCCCTAAAAAAACTACATTGGGCCATGGCCAAATCACCTCCTAAGGTTTATACCGATGCAGAATGCTTAGCGGCGTTTGCCAAGGACGGCAACAGAGAATGGCTGGGATTGGTTTTGGACCGGTATTTGTTGTTGTTACTGGGCGTGTGTTTAAAATATCTGGGCAATAAAACAGATGCAGAAGATGCTGTACAACAAGTTTGTTTGAAAGCGTTGACCGAATGGGAAAAATACCCCGTGGATTATCCCAAAAGTTGGCTGTACAAAGTAGCCGTCAACCATTGTTTGATGCAATTGCGCAAAACAAAATTTCCGGTGCGGTCCAGTGCAGAATTGCCCGATTTGCCCGAAAATGATGAGGGCGAAAGGCGACTCGAAAAAGAATGGATGTTAGAACAAATGGCCGCTGGTTTAATGGCTTTAAATGCAGACCAACAAAACTGTTTGCGCCTATTTTATTTAGAGGAAAAGTCTTACCAAGAGATAGTTAACAGTACCGCTTACACCTTATTACAAGTCAAAAGCCACATCCAAAACGGAAAGCGAAACCTCAAAATTTTCATGGAAAAAAAACAAACACCCCATGCCCCATAAAAACCCTGCGTTGGAAATCCATTCCAGCCGACGAGGATATTTTGGCCTATTTAGAAGGCAGGGCCAGTGCTGCAGAAGTGGCTGCCATGGAAGCGGCCTTGGCGGATTCAGCCTTTTTGCAAGATGCCTTGGAAGGATTGTCCATGGGCGGCAATGCAGCCGCCCTTCAAGCAGCCAAACAAAAAATGCAAGCGCGCCTCAAAGAACAAATCTCTCCCCGGCGAAAAGCCCTTTCTCCTGGCCAAGTTTTTTTGCGCGAACAATGGATTTGGTTTGCCTTGGTTTTGGTTTTGTTGTTGGGTTCAGCTGCTTTTTGGATCATTCGAGAACTCTTGAACAATCAATAATCTTTCGCGGATTAGACATTATTTTTAACCCCATGACTGAATTTCACTTACAGGATAGTTTGAATCTATTGTCTAAACTAACAGCAAAACGCATCTGGAATGGCATCAAGGTGTACAGCAGTTATGTTTTGACAAAGTGGTTGCGAAAGCCCATTCAATGGGGACTTCCCATCAGCATTTCCTTTGAGCCCACTACTTCTTGTAACCTCAGGTGTCCAGAATGTCCCAGTGGTTTGCGGGAATTTACCCGGCCAACGGGTATGTTAGAAAAAGACTTTTTCAAAGAGACCATTGATGATTTGTCGCCTGAACTCTTGTACTTGATTTTTTATTTTCAAGGAGAGCCTTATTTGAACCCTCAATTTTTAGACATGGTGCAGCACGCGCACCAAAAAGGGATTTATACCGCTACCTCTACCAACGCCCACTATTTAACCGATGAAAAAGCCAAACAAACTGTCGAGAGTGGACTGGACCGTTTGATCATTTCCATTGATGGTACTACGCAGGACGTTTATGAA
>RDYY01000470.1 GCA_004293505.1 Sphingobacteriia bacterium
GCTGGGCGTCCCTTGACCAAAGCATTGGGGTATTGGGTTTGCAATTCGGCTACAGTATCGTACAAGGCTTTTTGCCCACGGCTGCAGAGGTACAATGCATGACCCTCGGCCGCGAAAGCGGCCGCAATGGCTTTTCCAATTCCTTTAGAAGCTCCAGTGATAACAATTTTCATGCTGCTAAATTAGCACAGCGCAGGGAATTCATTTGGCCCCCGGTTAACTTTATCTACATGGCTTAACTATAGCTGCTTGGCTTAACTTAGCACCATGGCCTACCAGGATTTGTTTTTTGACCTTGACCACACGCTATGGGATTTTGAAACCAATTCACGCGAAGCCATGTTGGACCTTTACCACCAACACCAGTTGGCTGAAAAAGGCGTGGCCGATTTTGGGGCATTTTTTGACCGCTATACTTATCACAACCACCGACTTTGGGACCGCTATGCGCGCGGCTTTTTAAAACAAGAAGAATTGCGGTGGAAGCGCATGTGGTTGTCCCTCTTGGACTTTAACCTTTACAATGAAGCGTTGGCCCGGGCCATGGGAAAAGATTTTTTGGACATCCTGCCCCACAAAAACAACCTCTTTCCCCATGCAGCTGAGGTTTTAACCTACTTAAGAGAAAAAGAATATCGGCTTCATTTGATCACCAATGGCTTTGAATCGGTGCAACACCACAAACTAGAAAAAAGCGGCATTGCCCATTTTTTTGAAGAAGTCATTACTTCCGAAGGCAGCAACAGCCTGAAGCCCAACAAAGAAATTTTTGAATTTGCCTTAACCAAAACAGGTGCCCAGTTATCGCAGAGCATCATGATAGGCGACAACCTGGAAGCAGACATTGCTGGTGCCATGAACGTGGGCATGGACACCGTGTTTGTGAACCATGTGGGTGCCAGCACCGAATTGCAACCCACTTTTACCATTACCCATTTGGCGCAATTGGAAGCGCTGACAACGCCGGGACCTTCCATCTGATATTGCAACAGCTTAAGACTTGACAGTAGACTTGGTCTCTTTTTTGACTTCGTCTTTTTTCACTTCTTTCTTGCAGCAATCTTTTCCGCCTTTTGCTTCTTTCTTGCAACAGGCTTTGTCTTTTCCGCAGGATTTTCCATCACCACCTGCAAATGCTACACCAGTCATGAGGAAAGCTGCTGTAGCCAGTACCAATACTTTTTTCATATACAAGGTTTTACCATTTGATGGCTTAAAGTTACGCATTCCACAAGGATTAGGTAGAAAAATCTGTTAAAACCGCCCCCCTTCCTCAACAAACTCACTTACCAACTGGCCAATACCGTTACCCCACCCTT
>RDYY01000237.1 GCA_004293505.1 Sphingobacteriia bacterium
ACTTCGGGAAAACCTTTTCCTTTTAGCCTAAAAATTTTACCGCTTTGTGTACCAGCTGGAATTTTTATTTTGGCCCTGCCATCAATGGTGGGTACTTCAATGGAAGTGCCAAAAACGGCATCTGGAAAAGAAAGGTAAAGGTCATAAGCCACATTCAATCCATCGCGGTGTAAGAACTCGTGGCTTTCTTCTTCAATTTGAATGATCAAGTCTCCTGGTTGTCCACCGCGTTCTCCAGCATTTCCTTTTCCGCCCATGCTCAATTGCATGCCTTCTTGCACACCTGCCGGAATATCAATGCTGATGGTTTCCTCTCCATAAGCCCGGCCTTCTCCTTTACAGGTACCACACTTGGCCGTTACGGTTTGTCCTTCCCCATTGCAAGCAGGACAAGTGGTCACGGTTTGCATTTGACCCAAAAAAGTACTGGTTACTTTGCGCACTTGGCCACTGCCACCACAGGTAGAACAGTTTTGAACACTGCCTTTGTCTTTGGCACCAGAACCAGCACAGGTTCCACAAGCCACGTGTTTTTTTACCTTGATGTTTTTGGTAACTCCCTTGGCAATTTCTTCGTAGGTCAGTTTCAATTTGATGCGCAGGTTAGAACCGCGTTGGCCACGGGAACGTCCGCCCCCACCCCCACGGCGGCCACCACCACCGCCAAAAAATCCACCAAAAACGTCTTCGCCAAATATGTCACCAAATTGGCTGAAAATATCGTCCATGTTCATGCCCCCGCCAAAACCTTGACCCCCTTGGGTACCTGGACCAAAAGCCGCGTGACCATAGCGGTCGTATTTGGCTTTTTTGTCGGCGTCGCTCAATATTTCATAGGCTTCAGCAGCTTCTTTGAATTTTTCTTCGGCTGCTTTGTCACCTGGGTTGCGGTCCGGGTGGAATTGCATGGCGGTTTTGCGGTAAGCTTTCTTTATTTCGTCTGCTGATGCAGATTTGCTTACCCCCAATATTTCGTAAAAATCTCTTTTTGACATGTGTTGGTTTTAACCGCCCCAGCGGATGAATTATTTGCCGACCACTACTTTGGCGAAACGAATGATTTTGTCGTTGAGGGTATAGCCTTTGATGACTTCGTCCATGACCTTGCCCTTTAAAGTCTCGTTGGGGGCAGGAATCTCGGTGATGGCTTCGTGCTGCTCCACATCAAAATCTTGGTGCAAGGTCTGCATGGCTTTGACCCCTTTTTGGGTGAGGGCCTGGCGCAGCTTGTTGAACACCAGTTGAATACCTTCTTTTTGCAGGTTCCAATCGGCCGTGTCTTCTAATTGCTTCTCGGCCCGGTCACAATCGTCCAAAACTTCCAAAAGGGACACAATGACATCTTTTCCCGCCGTTTGCATCAGTTCCAACCTTTCTTTGGCGGTACGGCGCCTGAAATTATCAAACTCGGCCATCAGCCGCAAATACTTGTCTTTCTGCTCGGCCAGTTCTGCTTGCAGGGCTTCTTGGGCCGATTCTTCCGCCACTGGCTCGTTCAAATGGGTTGAACCCGCTACATTTTCATCGGCATTGATGTCCATCCCTGTTGTAGGTTCCGCTTCATTGGGCAGGGGCTTGTTATCTGTTGTATCCATTTTCTGTCCTTTTCCTTCTTTTGGCAAAAATATTGCCACAGCCAGAAAAAGGGAAATAATGGCAGGTCCACGGCTATATTTGTGACATGGTGAAAGTTTACCTCAAGGGCAGGATTGCGCCCCGCATTGCCCAAGGTCACCCCTGGATTTACAACAATGAAATTGACCGGGTGGCCGGTTCACCCGAACCCGGAGACCTGGTAGAAGTCTATTTTGCCCAGGGCAAACTGGCGGGGATTGGCTATTACAATGCCCTCAGTCAAATTGCCATCCGCCTCCTCACCCGCCAAAGGGAAACCATTGATGCCGCTTTTTTTCAGCGGCGCATCCAAACCGCCTGGGCTTACCGACAAAGATTGGGGTATACCGAAAATTGTCGGCTGGTTTTTGGGGAGGCCGACCAATTGCCCGCGTTGATCATCGACAAATTCAATGATTATTTCGTGGTCCAAACCTTGTCTTTGGGCATGGACCGGTGGAAGCCGGTTGTCGTGGAGATTTTGGTTGGGCTTTTTGCGCCCAAAGGCATTTACGAACGCAACGATGTACCGGTCAGGACTTTGGAGGGTTTGCCCCAACAAAAAGGTTTCTTGTCTGCGCCTTTTGATCCCTTGATTGAGATCCGAGAGAACGGTATTCGCTTTCAGGTAGACTTGGAAAACGGACAAAAAACCGGCTATTTTTTGGACCAACAAGACAACCGCAGGGCCATAGCGCCCGTGGTAAAGGGAGCAGAAGTCTTGGGGGCATTTACCTATACCGGCACCTTTGAAATCCATGCAGGACACTATGGTGCAAGATCGGTTTTGGGCATAGATATTTCTGAACAAGCCGTGGCACAGGCCAATGCCAATGCGGCTTTGAACGGGTTGGCCGATAGGGTTAGGTTTGATACCCTGAATGCTTTTGATGCCCTCAAAACTTGGCACAAAGAAGGCCGAAAATTTGATGTGGTGATGTTGGACCCCCCTGCATTCACCAAAAGCCGCAGCCAAGTTGAATCGGCTGTATCGGGCTACAAGGAAATCAATTTAAGGGGCATGAAATTGTTGCGCAACGGAGGTTTTTTGGTCAGCTCCAGCTGCACCAATTTGGTGTCGGCCGAATTGTTTTTAGACACCATTGCTGCGGCTGCCAGGGATGCCCACAAACGCATCAAGCAAGTTTGTTTTCAGGCGCAGAGTCCAGACCACCCAGTGGTATGGGGATTGGAGAACACCCACTATTTGAAATTTTTAGTGGCTGAAGTATCCGATTAACGAATTACTTGAAATTTCCCTGATTCCAATATCTGGCCATTGCGGTCTTTCAATTGGAAAATATAAAGTCCCCGGGTATAACTGTCATCAAAATAAACAGTAACCAAATTGGTTTCTATGCGGGTGGCACTCATTTTGCGACCCATGAAATTGTAAATTTCCAATACATGGGAGCGGTCCAATCCAGGCGCACAGTCAAAACGGATGAATTGTGTGGCGGGGTTGGGGTAGAATTTCTCTACCAAAGTGCCAAAATAAAAATGGGAACTGGGTTGGCGCAAAGGCGCATGGGCCGATACCATGAACATGATCAGCCAAAAAGCCAAGCCCCAAAGTTTTACCCTGCGCAACATATCAACATAAAGATACCAATTTTGGGGGAATAGTGGCTTGAACGGCAAAAGCTGCTGTACAAGGAATGGCACAGCAGCTTTTGGTGGTGTTAATCGGCTTGTTTTACAAAGCCGTCAATGTATCTTGAATGGCTTGGAAATTGGGCAAATCGCCTGGGGTGGGACAAATTTCTGCATAACGAACCGTGCCAGAAGCATCTATCACAAATGCTGCACGCTTGCTCACACCCGCCATTTCAAAAGCAGGGAAAACGTCGTAGAGCACCCCATAGTCTGCAGCTGCTGTCTTGTTGAAATCGCTCAACAGTGGGAAATTCAATTTTTGCTCTTGGGCAAATTTGTCCAAGGTAAAAAGAGAGTCCACAGAGATACCCAAT
>RDYY01000238.1 GCA_004293505.1 Sphingobacteriia bacterium
GGGCAAGAGGTGGTGAAACTGAAAAACAAACCCCAGGTTTTGGTTGCGAAAATGGGCCAGAGCAGCAGGTGATTTTTGGGTCAGGTCTTCGCCATTCAGCCTTATGCTGCCACTGTCAGGTTGGTCCAATGTACCCAGCAAGTGCAGGAGGGTTGATTTACCAGCGCCGGAAGGCCCAACAATGCTCACCATTTCTCCCTTGGCCAAACCCAGGTCGATGTCTTGCAAGACGGTCAGTCCGTTAAATTTTCGACAAATTTTTTCAGCAACCAGCATCCCTTTTTTCTACAAACCTAGGTCTTCTGGGCCAATTTGAGGGCTTTTCCACATCCCAGACAACCCGCCGGCAAGGGCTTATTTGGTGGTTTGGATATTACGGCTACTTTTGCAAAAAATTGAGGAACCTATGTTTTGGACCTTAGAACTCGCCAGTTACTTAGAAGAAGCACCTTGGCCTGCTACAAAAGATGAGCTGATTGATTATTCCATTCGCAGCGGCGCGCCCTTGGAAGTGGTCGAAAACCTGCAAGAATTGGAAGACGAAGGAGAAGTGTATGAGAGCATCGAAGACATCTGGCCGGATTATCCCAGCCAAGAAGATTTCATGTTCAATGAAGATGAATACTAATGAAAAAGAGTCTCCTGCTGGAGACTCTTTTTTTGCTGCTGATGAGCGCAGGAATTAGCAGGATCGGCCCGGTTCAATGCTCAAGCTTTGGCCTTGAAGGTGAATTTAAAATACAGCAGGAGCAAAGCCATGGCCAAGACAACGGTGTTGGCTGCCATCACGGGCCCGCTTTGGATGCTGAATGCATAAATCAACCATACCACTGTGCTGCTGATCACAATCAAAATCATCCAGGTACTGAGGTCACCTACAGATTTTGTTTTCCAAGCTTGCCATACCTGCGGTACAAATGTGATGGCACTCAAAAAAGCACCCAAATAACCCAAAAATTCGGTGGTGTTCATTTTGGTTGGCGTTAATCTTCTTTTTGGGCAATCCCTAATTTTTCCATCACATAATTGCTGACACCTGTATTGGAGTAACCCCCATCGTGGAACAGGTTTTGCATGGTCACCATGCGGGTCAAGTCCGAGAACAGTGTAATGCAATAATTGGCACAATCTTCTGCACTGGCATTGCCCAAAGGCGCAATGGCTTCTGCATAGTCAAAGAAATCGCCAAATCCTTTGATGCCGGTACCTGCTGTGGTTTTGGTGGGGCTTTGGGAAACGGTATTGATCCTGACTTTTTTCTCCAACCCATAGTGGTAACCAAAGCTGCGGGCAATGGACTCCAGCATGGCTTTGATATCGGCCATGTCGGTATAAAAAGGGAAAGTTCTTTGTGCAGCCATGTAGGTCAATGCCACTACAGATCCCCATTCATTGATGGCGTCTAACTTGCGCGCCACCGACAACATTTTGTGGAATGACATGGCCGAAACATCAATCCCTTTCATGAAATAATCATAATTGGATTCGGTATAGGGCACTTTTTTGCGGATGTTCACACTCATGCCAATGGAGTGCAACACAAAGTCGATTTTACCCCCCAACATTTCTTGGGATTGGGTAAAGAGTTGGGTAAGCTCTTCCGTGCTGGTGGCATCGGCCGGAATGATTTTTGAATTTGTTTTCTCGGCCAGCTTATTGATTTCTCCCATGCGCATGGCAATGGGGGCATTGGTCAACACAAATTGGGCCCCTTCTTCGTGGGCTTTCTCGGCCACTTTCCAAGCAATGGAATTTTCATCCAACGCCCCAGTGATGATGCCTCTTTTTCCTTTCAATAATTGGTAAGCCATAAAATTGTTTTTGTGGTTTGCTAAAGTAAGTGATTTCGGGCAATGGCCTAAAGCCCCAATAATTCTTTGGCATTGGCCAACGCTGCGGCCGTGGGTTGGGCCCCACTCAACATTTGGGCCAAGTGTTCAATTCTTTCTGGCGTGGTCAAAGCACGCAATTGGGTGGTCATGCCCAAGGGGCCTTCTTCTTTGTACACAAAATAATGGTGTTGGGCCTTGCCTGCGATTTGGGCCTGGTGCGTGATGCAAATGATTTGCCGATGGGCCGACAATTGTTGTAAAATCAAGCCCACTTGTTTGGCGGCTTCTCCCGAAATGCCCGTATCAATTTCATCAAAAATCAATGTGGGCAAAGAAACCTTGTCGGCCACCAATGACTTGATGCACAACATCAATCGGCTCAGTTCCCCGCCACTGGCTACTTTGCGAATGGGTTCAAACTTGCCGCTCTTGTTGGCATCAAACAAGATTTCAATTTGTTCATTGCCGTGCTGGTGCAAATGGGTAGGGGTCAACAATACTTGGATGTGGGCATTGGGCATGCCCACGCGGGTCAAAAGGCCATTCACTTCTTGGGTAAAAGCGGGCAAGGTGGCCAACCGTTTTTCGTGCAAAGTAGCGGCCATTTTTTCCAAGGCCTGGGTTTGTGTGGCCAAGCTTTTTTCCATGGCAGCAATCTGCTCGGTCAAAGCTTCACCAGAAGCCAATTGGCCAGAAAGTTTTTCTTGCAGCGCCAACAACTCAGCCGTGGTTTTTAGTTGGTGCTTGGTCAACAGGCGATTGCCTTCGTTCAGTCGGTCCAAAATTTTATCCCTTTGCCCGGCACCCGTTTCCAGGCTTTCTCCAATGCTGCTGAGGGCATCGGCCAAGTCTTGCAATTCAATGCGCAGGGCTTGCCAGCGTTCCAACATAGCGGGCAGCTCAGGATGATAGGCCTGAATAGATTGCAAAGCATTTTGCCATTGTTTAAAGCGGGGCAACAACGGATTTTCGCCCCCTTGCAAGGGTTGGGTGATCTCGGCCAAACTGGACTGTATGCGTTCGGCATGGCTGAGGGTTTGCCATGATTGCTCCAGTTGTTCAATCTCATCTGGCTGCCACCGGCTTTTTTCCAATTCTTCCCACTGAAAATGAAAATAGTCTTGTTCTTGTTGAAACTTGGCTGCTTGGTTGCGGGCTGCTGTCAAGTTTTTTTCGGTGACTTGTTTTTGTTGAAAGGCGGTAGAAAATTCTTTCAGCAGGGTTTCATTTCCGGCCAAAGCATCAATCACGGAGCGTTGAAAATCTAACTTTCCCAATTCCAAAGTATCAAACTGCTGGTGCAGGTCAACCAAGAGTTGGGCCGCAGCGCGCAATTGGGGCAAGCCCACGGGTGTATCATTCAAAAATGCTCTTGACTTTCCCGTTGTGCCTATTTCTCGGCGCAAAATGAATTCTTCGGCTGGGTCCAAGTCCTGTTCTAATAGCCAGGCTTGGGCAGCAGGTGGGAGGGGCGAGAAGCGGGCTTCCAATACCGATTTTTCACCTTCTTTTCTTTGGCCATTGTTTTCTGCTCGGTCGCCCAAAATCAAACCCAAAGCCCCCATCAGCAAACTTTTTCCCGCACCCGTTTCGCCCGTGATCACTTGTAAGCCGGGTTGGAAATACAAGTCCAATGCATTGATCAAAACAAAATTGCGGATGGTCAGTTGGGTCAACATAATGGAAGGGCAAGATAAGAAACCTAGGGGTTGAAAATTGCGGGTTTATTCGCCAGAACAACGGGCAATGCCCGCTTTGGCTTTTTGGTCCAAGGAATCTTTGTAGTCGTGGTTTTCCATGGCCAAACATTTCTTGTAATAGACAATGGCTAGGTCTTTTTGGCCGCGGGCTTCGTAGATCATGCCCAATTGCAAAGCCGCCCTGGCGCCAAAATGTTCTGGCCGCATTTCCCCTTTTCTAGCCGCAATTTTATAATTGCGGATGGCTTCTTCTGTTTTGCCCAAGTCCTCTTGGATCCTTGCTGCACGGTAAGCAAATTCAAGTTTTTCAGCTTCCTGCGTAAAGTCATCTTCAGATTTGCCTGCCAGAAGGGCAAAAGCTTCCGTGTTGTATCCGCCATCGTTCAAGAGCCGGGCTTTCAACAACAAAGGATGGGGTAAACTACCCGCAAGGGCATCGCGTTGGGCTTTTTTATCGGCATCTGATTGCGTGGCTCCTTGCCGCAAAAGATTTTGAAGGGTGGCTTTGGCTTTTTGTTCTTGGCCTTGTAAATACTGTGCCCAAGCTATTCTTTGGTACACTTCTTTCACATAAAACTTGCCCTTGAACTGGCGCAAAA
>RDYY01000239.1 GCA_004293505.1 Sphingobacteriia bacterium
TAAAACCATTCCTGCCGCCGCCAGCAACTGGGCCAAAAAATACCAGCAGCAAGAAGACAAAGACATGAAGGACTTGGAAAAATTAGGCAGTCTTGCCCGCAAAAAACCTTCTTTGGCCGAAGCCATTTTTAGCCGCACTGAATTGATCAGCGCTTTCTGATTTTCTTCCTCCCATCCCTCTTCAATTTCTTAACTTTGCCCACCCCAAAAGGGCAGCGAACATGGAATTGAGTAAAAATTTTCCCCATTTAGAAGCCGAACCCCTGTGGTATGACAGATGGATCAAATCTGGTCATTTTAACAGCCAGCCCGATGGCCGCGAACCTTATACCGTGGTCATTCCCCCACCCAATGTAACCGGTGTCTTGCACATGGGCCATTGCTTGAACAATACCATTCAAGACATATTGGTGCGCAGGGCCCGCATGCAAGGCAAAAATGCTTGCTGGGTACCTGGAACCGACCATGCTTCTATCGCCACCGAGGCAAAAGTGGTGGCCATGTTGCGCGAAAGGGGCATCACCAAATCATCGCTGAGCCGAGAAGAATTTTTGGGTTATGCTTGGGAATGGAAAGAAAAATACGGTGGCATCATTTTGTCCCAGTTGCGCAAATTGGGCTGCAGCTTGGATTGGAACCGTACTTCCTTTACCATGGATCCCCATTATTATGATTCCGTGATTGGGGTTTTCAACGACCTCTACCAAAAAGGACATATTTACCGGGGCAAACGCATGATCAATTGGGACGTCAAAGCCAAGACAGCCCTGAGCGATGAAGAAGTGTTGTACAAAGAAGTACAGAGCCAATTGGTCTTTATCAAATATCCTTTAGAAGGTGGCGGCCACATTACGGTCTCCACCGTAAGACCCGAAACCATCATGGGCGACACGGCCATTTGTGTTCACCCAGCCGATGAGCGGTACAAAAACCTCTTGGGCAAATTTGCTTTTGTTCCCCTGGTCAATCGCCGCATTCCCATCATCGCCGACGAATACATTACCATGGATTTTGGTACGGGTGCGCTCAAAGTGACGCCAGCCCATGATCCCAACGATTTTCAATTGGGCCAAAAACATGGATTGGAAGTGATTGATGTATTGAACGACGACGGCACTTTGAGTGAAGCAGCAGGCATTTATGTGGGCCAAGATCGTTTTGTGGTGCGCAAACAAATCACCAAAGACTTGGAAGCCGCGGGCTTTATCGAAAAAATTGAACCCTATGCCAGCCAAGTGGGCTTTAGCGAAAGAACCGATGCAGTGGTGGAACCCCGCTTGTCTTTGCAGTGGTGGGTGAGCATGAAAGCTTTGGCGACACCTGCTTTGGCGGCGGTCATGGACGAAGAAATTCAATTTCACCCGGCCAAGTTCAAGAACCTTTATCGGCACTGGATGGAAAATATCAAAGACTGGTGCATCAGCCGCCAGTTGTGGTGGGGACACCGCATTCCAGCTTGGTATGCCCCCGATGGGCAGTTTGCCGTAGCCAAAAACGAGGCAGCAGCATTGGCCATCTTGCAACAAACTCAACCCCAACTAACCCTGGCCGATTTGCGCCAAGACGAAGATTGCTTGGACACTTGGTTCTCTTCTTGGCTTTGGCCTTTTGAGGTCTTCAAGGGTTATTCTCAACCCGGTAATGCAGAAGTAAACTACTACTATCCTACCGCCACCTTGGTGACCGCACCCGAAATCATTTTCTTTTGGGTGGCCCGCATGGTCATGGCGGGACAAGAATACCAAGGCAAAGTCCCGTTCAAAGATGTGTATTTCACAGGCATTGTGCGCGACAAACAAGGGCGTAAAATGAGCAAGAGCTTGGGCAATTCTCCCGACCTCTTGGCCCTGATTGACCAATACGGTGCGGATGCAGTGCGCTTTGGTATTTTGATTTCTTCTCCTGCAGGCAACGACATCCTCTTTGATGAAGCGGCTTTGGACCAAGGAAAAAATTTCAACAACAAAGCTTGGAATGCTTTGCGCTTGGTCAAGTCTTGGGAAACGCGACTGTCAGAAACCAGCAACACAGAAACTCATTTTGCTGTTACTTGGTTGGGTGAAAGGCTCAAAGAAGCCAGTGCCGAGATCAATGCCCTTTTGGACCAATTCAAGCTGAGTGAAGCCCTGAAAGTCTTGTACAGCCTTATTTGGGACGATTTCTGCAGTTGGTATTTGGAATGGGTTAAACCTGGCTTTGAACAACCCATGGAGGCAAAAACACATGCAGCTACTGTGGGCTTTTTTGAGCAACTCATGCAATTGCTCCACCCCTTCATGCCTTTCTTGTCCGAAGAAATTTTTCAGCAGCTGCGCGCCCAAACCAAAGACCTTTGCGTATCTACCTTCCCCACAGGATCTGCTGCAGATGCCTCAACCTTGGCGGCTGGAAAAATGTTGAAAGAACTGATCACGGCTTTGCGCGATGCCCGCAACAAAAACCAACTGAAACCCAAGGAAACGGTACAACTCTTTATTCAATCCAACCAGCCCAGTTCATACCGTGCTTTTGAATCCATCTTGTCCAAACAAGTAAATGCAGTCAGTATTGCCTACACGGAATCTTCTGTTGCTGGCAGCATGGTTGTAGCCCTAGAAAAAGAAAAATTCTATTTGGTGGCCGAGAAAACCTTGGACGTTGCACAAGTAAAAGCAGATTTGGAAAAGGATTTGGCTTACCAAGAAGGCTTTTTGGCATCGGTGGAGAAGAAATTGAGCAATGAAAAATTTGTACAAAATGCCAAGCCTGAAGTGATCGCCATTGAACGCAAAAAACAAGCCGATGCTTTGGCCAGGATACAAACCTTGCAAGAGGGCTTGGCAGCTTTGGGCCAATAAATCCATTGACATGATCCGAGTGGCTTTACAAGAAGACTTGCCGTTGGTGCGCAGCTTGGCCGAAAGGACTTGGCCCAGTGCTTATGGCCACATCATTTCTGCCGCACAAATTCACTACATGTTGGACCTCATGTACAGTGACGATGCATTGGCCGAGCAATACTGGGCTGGTCATCAATTTTTGCTGTATGAAAAAGAGGGACAACCCATTGGATTTGCTTCCTGGTCCTTGGCCCCAGCAACAGACCTACCGGGCCCCGGTGTGTACAAGCTCAACAAACTCTATGTGTTGCCCCAAACCCAACAAACGGGTGCCGGAAAAGCCCTGCTGCACGCGGTCATTGATGCCGTTAAAGCAGTAGAGGGCCAACAATTGGTCTTGCAAGTAAACAAAGCCAACAAGGCCAAAAGTTTTTATGCAAAACAGGGATTTACCATCTTGCGCGAAATGGTGGTAGCATTGGACCATGGCTTTGTCATGGATGATTACCTGATGGGGCTTAGTTGGTAAATTGTTGCCAACCAACTAACTTAAAATTATTTCAAGTAAAGTCAGACAACCGTGGCGCTCAAAAATATTCATGTCATCATTTTCTTGGCGCTGAGCCTATACTTATCGGCCCAAAACAACAGCCCTTATTTCATTGCACTTTCTACAGAAAGAGAAGGCAATTCTTTTACCATTTATGCCAGCAACAAAGAACATGC
>RDYY01000240.1 GCA_004293505.1 Sphingobacteriia bacterium
AATGGAACGCATAGTGACTGTTTTTTGGAGCACAAAAATAAAAGTTTCAGGGGGATAAATGAAAAAATCCTCTTTGCTGGCGCAAAGAGGATTTTTTCGTATGTGTATGACTAGAATACGTTCCAGCCAAAGCTTACATAGTACAATCCACCGATTTGGGCGTTGCCAAATCCATTGATGTAGTAATTGTTCCAAATATTGGTTCCACCCACTTTGATGAGGGATTTGGTTTTGGGCAATTTGTAGCTGATCATGGCATCCATGGTACCATAAGAAGGCACTTGACCTTCAGCAAATGTACCTTGGTAGAAGAACGTATCTACCCAACGGTAGGTCAGGTTGAAGCCAAAACGATTGTCCTTGCCAAAACCAGAATTACTCAAACCAGCATTGACGCGATATTTGGGGGTATTGAAATAAGAAACAAAACCGGCAGGCAATTCACCAATGATATCAGAATAAACATTGGCATTCACGCTGAAATTCTTGGGCAACAAGTATTCAGCAGAAGCGCCCCAACCATTTACATTTACAGAACCAGGCGCATTGGTAGAAATGCTGTAGGCAATCCGGTTGGCCCCAATCAACAGATTCAAAGGGGTACTGGGCAATCCAGCGCGTTGTTGGATCACTGTCACACCACTGATGAAATTTTGGTAGCGTGCCCAATAAGCATACACATCTATCAATAAACGCTTGGCGATCAATCCTTTGTAGCCTACTTCAAATGAAGTGGTGGACTCAGGCTTGAATTCATCAAAATTTTGCACTTGCAAGAGACCAGGATTGGGAGTACCACCAGCAACACTGGCACCAAAAGCCTGTACAGAAGCCAATGTATAAGCAGGGTTGCCTTGGAAATTGTAAAAGTTGCGCAATTCAGGCAAACCACCCATCAAACGGGTGCCGCCGCCCACCAAAAGGTTGATCCACTGGTTTTGGGTAGTGGGGAAACGGTAAGCAGATTGGTAAGAAAAACGCAGGTTATGGTCTTCAGCCAATTTTACCACCGCAGATACGCGGGGGGTGAAACGACCTTTGAAATTGGTGTTTTTGTCGTAACGACCAGAAGCAGTCAACTTTAACCGATCACCAAACAGTTTTTGAGAAATTTGTAAATAAGCACCCATTTCGTTGATGCGGATGCGACCGGCAGTATCAGCAAACAAGGTTCCTTGAGAGTTCAAAGCGAACTGACGGAAATTACCCCCTACCAACAAATCGGTACCAGATTTTGCCAATCCCATGACCTCAGTTAAATTGTATTGACCATCCACACCAGCCAAACTGGTTTTGTCCAAGAAAAGACCACCACCTTGTGAAATGGGGGTGTTGGCCACTTGTTGGAACAAAGGATTGATGCCAATGTTTCCAGTGGGGCGACCAATGTCGGCCACTCCACGAGCGGCATTCATGATGTTCAGGCTATTGGCAGCTACGCTATTAGAGCCTGCAATAAAAGCAGAATTCAGTGCTTGTGTTGGGGTTTGACCAGCAGCCAAAGCAGCGCCATAACCTGGGCCCAAAGCAGCCAACCAAGTACCCAATGAGCCAGATGTTTGAGAACCAACAGTAGCAGCTACAAATTGGGGGAACCACTGGGTAGCAGAAGGTTTCCAAGCTTCATTGAACAAGCGGGTGGCAATGGTAGAGTTGAAAGACCCACCAGAATTTTCACGGGTGGTATAAGCCCTCAAATGCCAGTTGTTGCCGCGCAGTTCAAGCTTGTATTGACCCATTTTAAGGTCTTTCAAAGAATAACGGTCAGATCCAGTATAGACTGAATTACCTGTTCCCCAATAAGCGGCGAAAATGGCTTCAACTTTATCAGAAAGTTTATAGTGCAAAGCACCGGTTAATTTAAAATTCAAAGTTGTTGGATCAACAATTTGGTTCTCATTGTAACCGGTTCTGGAAACAAATGTGGGACGTCCAGCGTAGAAACCCACTACAGCAGAAGTTGGAATGGGTACAGGAGCTGAGATGCCAGGAAAAGTTCCTGCAGGCAATACACCGAGAAAAGGTGTGCTGGCAATCAGGCCCTGAAATGCAGGCTGTAAGTTGGCATTGGTTTCATCACCATAAACGTTTACACCATCATAGTTGGGATCAGACTCTCTCCATCCACCTGTCACTTGACCATTGGGCAAAGCTGACAAGGGAGGACGCAAATAGTTTTGTGTGTTATTGGCCAACCAATCTTGTGCTTGCAAAAACTGTGCACCAATCTTGTAAGCAAAGCGGTCGTTGATTTTTTTGGCCCAACGCAAACTCCAGTCAAAATAAGGGGCGCGTGGACGTTGCTTATTATCAATGTGGTTAACGCCTTGCTTGATTTGAAAGCTCAAGCCTTGGTACTTGAAAGGGTTTTTGCTGTTGATCAAAAGGGTACCGTTGGTACCACCTGGTCCATACAAGGCAGAAGAAGCACCTTGCAACAATTCTATGTTGTCAACATCCAATTCAGGCAGACCAATGATGTTGCCCACTGAAAAGTTCAAGCCGGGCGCTTGGTTGTCCATCCCATCTACCAATTGGTTGAGACGGGTATTACCACTGGAGTTGAAACCCCGGGTACCAATGCTGGTAAAAGTTAAGCTAGCGGAAACCACGTCAACACCTTTTAAGGTGGCGATCATGTCATAATAATTAGGGGCAGCAGCATTGCGAATAGCTGCTGTGCTGAGGCGTTCAATAGAAACAGGGGATTCCAGAATTCTTTCTGGTACCCTAGATGCGGATACCACTATTTCTGAACCCAACGTAAACGCCACGTCTAAGTCAACTTCAACGTTTTGGTTGTTCTGACTGATCACTACCTCTTTGGGCGCATATCCTACAGAGGAAATCACCAAAGTAAAAGGCAATTTTTGAACAGTTGAAAATTTGAATACACCCTTGTCGTCTGTGTAGGTTCCAGCTGTTCCGCCTTTGATGGCAACGGATACTGCCGAAAGCAATTCTTTGGATTTACCGTTTTTCACAGATCCAGAAACGGTGGTCGACTGCTGGGCCATGGCACTGATGCCAAAGCTGAGGGACAGCAAGAACAACCCCATTTGGGTCAAAAATCTTCTCATAATAGCAATTTTTAAAAGTATACTGCAAATTAAAGCTTGTTAAGCTTTCGTAAAAATTTAATTTTGTTCCATGCAGGCATTCAAATTCCCCCAACAAAGCGGTTTTTACAGTGGAAAAGTGAGAGATGTTTACCACATTGGAAAAGAATATCTGGTCATGGTGGCCAGTGACCGCATCTCGGCCTTTGATGTCATCTTGCCCAAGCCCATCCCTTACAAAGGCCAGGTCCTGAACCAAATTGCGGCCTTCATGCTGGAAAGAACCAAGGACATTTGTCCCAACTGGTGGCTGTCCAGCCCCTCTCCTGCTGTATCTGTGGGCAAAAAATGTGTGCCTTTCAAAATTGAATTAGTGGTCAGGGGCAACCTGGTAGGACATGCCTGGCGAACCTATTCCGCTGGACAACGCTTGCTCTGTGGGGCCAAAATGCCCGAAGGATTGGTAGAAAACGATTTTTTTCC
>RDYY01000241.1 GCA_004293505.1 Sphingobacteriia bacterium
GGCAAAAATTTTAAAAAATTGGGCAAGGAAGAAGGACTTCCCGATGGTGAATATGGCCGCATCGGCATCAGCATCGCACAGTCTGATCCCAACAAAGTGTATGCTTTGGTAGAAGCCACCAAGAATGGTTTGTACCGCAGCGACGACGGCGGCATGAAATGGGAATTGGTCAACAGCGATCCTGCTGTGGTCACCAACCGGGCCTTTTATTTCCAAGACATAGCCGTTGACACCAAAAACGAAAACCGCATTTACAACATCAACCAAATCATCACGGTGAGTGAAGACGGGGGCAAGACCTTTAAAGGTGTTTTGCCTTATGGTGGTATCCACCCCGACCACCACGCGTTTTGGATCCATCCCCAAGACGCCAATTTTATTGTTGATGGCAACGACGGGGGCATTGGCATTTCGCGTGACCGCGGCAAGACTTGGGTCTTTGATGAAAAGCTTCCCCTCGGCCAATTCTACCACATCAATGTTGACAACAAACTGCCCTATAATGTCATGGGTGGTTTGCAGGACAATGGCAGTTGGCATGGACCCGCTTACGTGTGGATCCAAAGTGGCATCCGCAATGCCTATTGGCAAGGAGTGAGTGGGGGCGATGGATTTGACGTTAGCCCCGATCCCGAAGACCCCAGCTGGGTCTATGCCATGAGCCAAGGCGGGAACCTGTCTCGGTACAACATTGCTACTGGTGATCGTTGGGGCATTCGACCACCTCGTCCCGATGCCAAAACCCGTCAGCGCTTTAACTGGAACGCTGCGTTGGCGCAAGATCCTTTTGACAAAGCGACCATTTATTATGGCAGCCAATTTTTGAACAAGAGCACCGACCGCGGTGCCAGTTGGAGCCAAATTTCAGGTGACCTGACCACCAATGATTCTGCCAAGATTGACCAACAAAACAATGGTGGCATCAGCGTAGACATTACCGGTGCTGAAAACCATTGTACCATCATTTGTATTGAACCCAGTGCCAAAGAACAAGGGGTGATTTGGGTAGGAACCGATGATGGCAATGTGCAATTGACCCGTGATGGCGGAAAGACCTGGACCAATTTCCGGGGCAAACTACCTGGTATGCCTGCAGGCGCATGGGTACCCCAAATCCGTGCTTCTCGCCACGTAGCGGGTGAAGCCTTGGTGGTGGTCAACGATTACCGCCGCGGAGATGGCAAACCCTATCTTTTCCGCACCAGTGATTATGGTAAAACCTGGACCCGCATAGCCGATGAGAAAAAACTCACTGGCTATGTGTTGACCGCTTTGCAAGACCCCACCGAACCCAATTTGCTTTTTGTAGGAACCGAGCAAGGGCTTTGGGTGTCCATGGACAATGGGGCCAATTTTCAGCAATTCAAAAATGGTTATCCCAGCGTTTCTACTTATGATTTGGTCATTCAAGAAAGAGAAGCCGATTTGGTCATTGCCACTTTTGGTCGTGCCTTGTGGATTTTGGACGATATCCGTCCCTTGCGCAAAGCAGCTGCCAACAAGGGCCAACTCTTTGCCAAAAAACTCACAGCATTTGACGCCCCTCCAGCCTACCAAGCCCGCTTGAAAAATGCTTCGGGCATTGAGTACAGCACTTATGGAACCTACGAAGGCGAAAACCGCAGAACAGGTGCAGCCCTGAGTTTTTATGTCAATAAAACCGCCACTGATACAGGAAAAAATAAAATCTCCGACACCCTGGCTGTGCGCATCATGGATGCCAAAGGGGTGAATGTGCGGAACCTAAGGGTTCGGGTCGACAGTGGCTTTAACCGCATGTATTGGGGAATGGAAGGCCGAGGCGTGAGAACCGGTGGTGGCGGCGGCCGTGGCGGCGGTGGATTCCGTGGCGGACCCGGTGGCGGTGGAAACGCTGAACCCGGTGGATTGCCCGTGGATCCTGGTACCTATAAAGTAGTCATCAGTTTGGGCCGAGACCTCAGCGACAGCATGGTGGTGGTGGTCAACGATGACCCCAATGCACCCACACCCTTGGTGGTACGCGATGCCATGCGCAAAGCCAATGCCCGTTTGGATGCATCGGCCGTTAAAATTGGTGCCCTCAATGACCGCATGGCAGAAGCCGAAGAAACCATCAAAAAATTAGAAGCAGCCTATCCCAACATGGAAAGAAAAGATGCCGACACTTTGCGCAAATCTGCTAAAGCCGTGGCTGATGGCATCAAAGAAGTGCGCGAAATGTTGAATGGCAAACCCCAATTGAAACAAGGCTATGGCAATATTCCCCAAGAGACCGTGAATGGTTTGTTGGGTGAAGCCCGCCAATTGGTGATGGGCAAACGCATTGTTCCCGGTGCACAAGAAGAGCGCCTCATGGCCGATGCGGAAAAAGCCGTTGGCCAAGTGGTACAAAAAGCCAACCAATTGTTTGACGGACCTTGGAAGCAGTTCCGTGCTTTGGCCGAAGCCGCTCCCGTTAAATGGTTCAAAGACTACAAGCCCATTGAGTAATCTTTGGGGTTAAGCAGCAAATACCGGCAAAGGGTTATCTTTAAAAAGGTAACCCTTTGTTTTACCCCCCCCTATGGGGACCAAAACGTACGACATGAAGAAATGGTCTTTCCTGATTTTGCTTGCCGCAGTGGTTTGGGTAGCTTGCTCCAAATCAGCAGACAGCAGCAGCAGTGCTACTACGCCCAACAGCCCCATGCCCAGCCCCAGCCCTTCGGATTGTTCGGCCGTTGACAGCAAATTCAGCACCAATGTTTCTGCTATCATCCAGTCTTCTTGCACAGGATCTGGTTGCCACAACGCCGGCAGTACCAACGGCCCCGGCGCTTTAACCAATTTTGCCCAAATCAGTGCCAATGCAACAGCCATTCGGCAATCAGTTGAGTCGGGTCGCATGCCCAGGGGCATTACCCTTTCCACGGCACAACGCAATGCCATCTCTTGTTGGGTGATGGCAGGCGCTCCCAACAATTGATGCCATGAAAAGCAAGCGCTTATGGGTGCTGGCAACTTGTTTCGGGTTTGCCCTGGTCAGTTGGAACCCAGTCATGGCCCAACCCACCATGGTTTGTCGCACCGCCCGGATTCAATTCAAGGCCTCTACTCCTTTGGAAAAAATCACCGCCACCAACAACAATGGGTTGGCGCTTTTGGACCCTGCTTCTGGTAAATTGGAAATAGTGGTTTTGTTGAAGTCCTTTCAATTTTCCAATGCCCTCATGCAGGACCATTTTAACGACAATTATGTAGAGAGCGATCGCTTTCCCAAAGCAAAATTCCAAGGACAGTTGGTGGATTTGCCTTTCAAGTGGTTCTTGCAAGATCAATGGGATGGCTGGGCTGTAGGAACTTTGGAATTGCACGGCAAATCGCAAGTGGTTAAAATTCCTGTGCAGTTGAACAAACAAAAAAACAACTGGTCGGGCCAAGCCCAATTTGTTTTGCAACCCGAACAGTATGACATTGTCATTCCTGCTTTGGTCCGCGACAAGATTGCCAAAGCGGTAGACATTCAGGTACAGGTGCTGTTTCCCTTGCTCAAATAAATGCCCATGAAAAA
>RDYY01000242.1 GCA_004293505.1 Sphingobacteriia bacterium
ACCCACCGCATTGGGCAAACCAAAAACATTTTTGCTTACCGCATGATTTGTACCGATACGGTAGAAGACAAGATTTTGAAACTGCAAGAACGCAAACGCATTTTGGCCCGCGAAGTGATCACCGATGACGAGGGATTTGTCAAGAGCCTGACCCGCGAAGACGTGGAGTACTTGTTCTCATAGGCCTTGCCGCTCATCCTTTCATCGTTTGTTGCTGGGGCTTCACCGATTATTTTCAGCCCCACTGCGGGCCTTGGGCTAGCTTGCAGGTTCAAGGTTGTATTATGCGTTCATTCAAATCTTTCATGTCTGCGCCACAGGGTTTTGTAAGGGGTGCTGCTTGGGCCAAAGCCGGGAGCCTGCTCTTGGTTGCCCTTTCTTTTTCCTTGGTTGGATTGGCCCAAACAACGGGTACCCTCAAGGGCAAGCTGATTGATTCGGTGGGCAAGCAGGTGTTGAAAGACGCTTCTGTCACCCTCTTAGACGCCAAGGATTCCACTTTGGAAATGTACACTTTGGCCAAGGCCGATGGCAGCTTTGACATGGCATCCATTCCTTTTGGGGCTTATTTGCTCAACATCAAATTCCAGGGCTACGAGCCCTTTTGGCAAAAAATAAGTTTTGACAAAGCCAATGCGCAAATCAACTTAAATACCGTTTACCTGCGTTTGGCAGCCAATGACTTGGGCAATGTAACAGTGACCCAGTCACCCATGACCATCAAAAAAGACACGGTTGAATTTAACGCAGGCAGTTTCAAAACCAAGCCCAATGCTGTAGCAGAAGACCTCTTGAAAAAAATTCCAGGGGTTCAAGTAGACAAAGATGGCAACGTAAGGGCCCAAGGCGAACAAGTGCAAAGGGTATTGGTAGATGGCAAGCGATTTTTTGGCGACGATCCCAAATTGGCTACCCGCAACTTGCCGCCCGACATGATCGACAAGATCCAAGTTTTTGATGCCCTCAGCGACCAAAGTGCTTTTACGGGCATAGACGATGGCAACCGGGTCAAGACCATCAACATCACCACGCGCAAAGACAAGCGCAAGGGTTGGTTTGGCCGAGCAGCAGTTGGGGCTGGGGCCGATAGCCAGCAAGGTGTGTACGACAACAGTGTCAACATGAGCCGTTTTAATGGCGACATGCAAATCACTTTCATTGGCCAAGGCAACAATGTCAACAAACAAAACTTCTCGGTACAAGACGTATTGGGTTCTTTGGGTGGGGGCAATTTTGGTGGTGGCGGTGGCGGCGGTCGTGGTGGCGGCGGCGGTGCCATTGGTGCAGCCGTGGGCGCAGCTTCGGGTCTTTTGGGCACGGGTGGTGGCGGTGGCATTGTCAATACCTGGGCCGGTGGCTTGAACTTCAAAGACCAGTGGGGCAAAAAGACTTCGGTATCGGGCTCTTATTTTTACAACGACCAAAAAACCTACCGCGAACAAAATACCTATACCCAAAACTTGGTGCCGGGTAATCCTGACTCTTCCATCTTCAATGACAGTCGCCAGAACTCGGTTACCCAAAACAAAAACCACCGCATCAATTTCAACATTGAACACCAGTTCGACAGCAGCAATTCTTTGATCATTCGTCCCAACATTGGTTTCCAGCAAACTGAATCGGCCAATGACCAGTTCACTACTTCTACCCGTGGTCTCAGCAAAAACCTGAACAGTTCCAAAGTGCGCACCGACCGCGTCAACAAGGGCTTCAATGCTTCCTTAGAAGCCACATTCCGCCACCGGTTCAAAAAGAAGGGCCGAACCATTTCTTTGGGCTTTACCCCCACTTGGAACAAAAACGATGGCAATGGCACCAACTATTCCATCAACGAGTTTTTCAATACGGCCATTCCCCGCATTGATACCATTGACCAAATCAACAACACCAGCCGCGACGCGTATACTTATAACACCACTTTGTCTTATACCGAACCCTTGAGCAAGTCCAGCATCATGGAGTTCAATTACAACAATACCTACAACTTTAACCAATCTGGCCAAGAGACCTTCAATTACAATGCCATCACGGGCCAATACGATGTGGTGGTCCCCAACTTGAGCAACGTCTTTGAAAACACTTTTCGCGCCAACCGCGGAACCGTGACCTATCGCCTCCAAAAAACCAAGTACAATTTTAGCATTGGAACGGGTGTGCAAGTAGGAGAGTTGGTCAGCAAGAACGTAACCCGCGACAGCAGCATATTCCAGAACTTTACCAATTTCTTCCCAACGGTTAATTTTCGCTACGATTTCAGTCGCACCAAAAACCTGCGCATATTTTACAATGGTCGCACGGGCCAACCCAGTGCTGCCCAATTGCAACCCGTGGTGGACAATTCCAATCCCCTCAACATCCGCACGGGTAATCCTGCTTTGAAGCAACAGTTCATCCACAGCTTCCGCATCCTCTACAATTCATTTGACATCGTTTCGCAAAAAATTATTTTTGCCACCATCAATGCCAATTTCACCGACAACGACATCCAAAATTCAACAGTGTTCTTGCCCAATGGGGCGCAGGTCACCCGCCCGGTTAACTTGAGTGGTACCTACAACATCAATGGATTTTTTAATTACGGTTTCCCCCTGAAAAAACCCAAGAGCAACATCAACCTGGGCCTGAACCTCTCTCGTTCACAAAGCCAAACCCTGGTGAACAACCAAAGCAATTTTACCCGCAACACTTTGGCTGGCTTCAATGCTTCTTGGACCACCAACCTGAAAGAAGGATTTGACATGAACCTGATTTCTAATTCCAGTTTCAATTTTGCCCGCTATACTTTGCAGCCCAGTCAGAACGGTGATTTCTTTACCCAAACCTTGACGGCCGAGCCTACTTATTATACCAAAAAGGGCTGGATCATTTCTTCTGATTTCAGCTACATCAAAAATACTGGCCGTGCCGAAGGATTCAATACCAGCATTCCTTTGTGGAGTGCCAGCATTGCCAAACAACTGTTCAAGAAAAAAGAAGGCGAGATCAGGCTCTATGTGTTTGACCTGCTCAACCAAAACGTGAGCATCACCAGAAACGTTACGGGTAATACCATCCAAGACGTTTCTACCCGCGTCTTGACGCGCTATTTCATGCTCAGCTTTACCTATAACCTGCGCCGCTTTGGAGCCCAGGGTGGCATGCCACAAAACCCCATGATGAACATGTTTCGCGGTGGCCAGCCCGGTGGGCAGCAGCGCAACTTCCGCAACTTCTGATCAGATTTAACGCTATTTTCATTTGCCTGAAAGGACATCTCTTAAAAATTTTGTACATTTGTTCTTCATGCAAGCGACTACTTTATATTATATGCCGGTTTTGAGGCCGGTGAGCAGGATCCGACCTCGACGCGGATTCTGATAGGACGAGTAGTTGGCACCTGCCCCTATCAGTGAATATTCTCCGAAAGATTCCACGGCAGCCAGCCTTTTTTTTACTGACACAACATATTTACATTGGAACAAGACATCATTGTTCGTGTAGCGCAACGGGATGACCAGTCCTATGCCAGCATCATCACCGATGAAATGGA
>RDYY01000001.1 GCA_004293505.1 Sphingobacteriia bacterium
GTTTTGTTCACCTCAAAAACCATCATATGAACTTCAAACCCAATATGGGCACCCTCGACAAAGCCGTGCGTGTCCTGATTGCCTTGGCCATTGCGGTCATGTATTTTCTGCAAATGATCAGTGGCTGGTTGGCCATTGTATTGCTGTTGTTTGCTGGCATTTTTATCGTGACCAGCTTCATCAGTTTTTGTCCTTTGTACCTGCCTTTTGGCATTTCAACTCGTCCCAAAAACAGATAACCATGATTGTCATAGTGGTTTTGCTCTCGATTAGTTTGTTGGTGGCCGGTGGCTTCTTGGCAGCGTTTATTTGGAGTGCCAAAACCGGTCAATTCGACGACGACTTTTCACCAGCACACAAAATACTTTTTGAACCCCCCTCAACCGCCAACCCAACCAAACCTTCCTAATATGCAAGTAGAACAATTTCAGTACGACAACCGATTGGTCCGGCACTTTGGTTTTGCCACCCTGCTCTTTGCCATTGTGGGCATGCTGGTGGGCATCATCATTGCCTTTCAGCTGGCTTTTCCGGTGTTGAATTTTGGTATTCCTTTTACCTCTTTTGGTCGCCTTAGGCCATTACACACCAACGCAGTGATTTTTGCCTTTGTGGGCAATGGTATTTTTACCGGTACCTATTACATGTTGCCCCGGTTATTAAAAGCCCCCATGTGGAGCAAAGCCTTGGGCTGGATCCATTTTTGGGGTTGGCAACTGATCATAGTGTCTGCCGCCATCACCCTTCCTTTGGGATTGACCGAAGGAAAGGAATACGCTGAGTTGATTTGGCCCATTGACATCGCCATTACCTTGGTTTGGGTTGTCTTTGGCATCAACATGTTTGGCACCATCCTAACCAGAAGAGAAAGGCACTTGTATGTGGCCATTTGGTTCATGATTGGTACTTGGGTCACTGTTGCACTCTTGCACATTGTGAATTCATTTGCCTTGCCCACTTCTTTAACACACAGCTATAGTTGGTATGCCGGTGTACAAGACGCCTTGGTACAATGGTGGTATGGCCACAATGCAGTGGCTTTCTTCTTGACCACTCCCATGTTGGGCATCATGTACTATTTTGTTCCCAAAGCAGCCAACCGCCCCGTTTATTCCTATCGTTGGAGCATCATTCACTTTTGGGCCCTGATTTTTATTTATATCTGGGCTGGCCCCCACCACCTGTTGTACACCGCTTTGCCTGATTGGGCCCAATCTTTGGGTGTGGTGTTCAGCATCATGTTGATCCTGCCCAGTTGGGGAGGTATGCTGAACGGTCTTTTCACCCTACGGGGCGCTTGGGACAAAGTAAAAGAAGATCCCATTTTGAAAATGTTTGTGGTGGCCTTGACCTGTTATGGCATGAGCACATTTGAAGGCCCCATGTTGTCTTTAAAGAATGTCAATGCCATTGCCCACTACACCGACTGGGTGCCCGCACACGTGCACGTAGGCGCATTGGGTTGGAATGGCTTTTTGATTTTTGGTATGTTGTATTGGTTGGTACCCCGCTTGTACAACACCAAATTGCATTCGGTTAAAATGGCCAATTCCCATTTCTTGATTGGTACCGTGGGCATTATTTTGTACGCCATTCCCATGTACTGGTCTGCTTTTTCACAGGCTTTGATGTGGAAAGAATTTACCCCAGAAGGCCAATTGAAATACCAGTTTTTGGAAACCGTAACCCGCGTGGTACCCATGTATATTTTGCGGGGTGTTGGGGGAACCATTTATCTCTTGGGTGTTATTTTGATGATTGTCAATTTGTACAAGACAATAGCAGCGGGATCTTTTGTTCCTGAAGAATCCGCCAGTGCACCTGCTTTGGCCAGTCAACCCCTTCCTCCCGGTTCTTCCTATTGGCATGCTGTCATTGAGCGCCGTCCCATTCAAATGTTGGTGATGAGCTTGATTGTGGTAGGCATTGGGGGAGCGGTAGAATTGATTCCCACCTTCCTGGTAAAAGAAAACATTCCCACCATTTCAACAGTGAAGCCCTACACGCCTTTGGAATTACAAGGAAGGGATATTTATATCCGAGAGGGATGTTATACTTGTCACTCCCAAATGATTCGACCCTTCCGCGACGAAGTAGCCCGCTATGGTGATTATTCTAAATCGGGTGAATTTGTTTACGACCATCCCTTCCAATGGGGTTCCAAGCGGACAGGTCCAGATTTGGCCCGACAAGGAGGTAAATACCCCAACTCTTGGCACTACCGCCACATGAACGCACCCGAAGAAATTTCACAAGGCAGCATCATGCCAGCTTATCCTTGGTTGTTGGACAACGACCTGGATACCAGCACCACTCCCGCTAAAATCCGGGCCATGCAAACCTTGGGTGTGCCTTATGAAGAAGGGTTTGATGCCAAAGCCAACCTTCATTTGACCGAACAAGCCAACCTGATCAGTGCCGATCTGGTCAGCAATAAAATAAAGGCCAAGCCCCAAAAAGAAATCATTGCCCTCATTGCTTACCTGCAAAGACTGGGAACTGATTTGAAAAAAGCACCAGAACAAGAAACCCAAAACCTGCATTAAACCTTAGCCATGAAATTCAAACATTATCTCACCAGCATTGACCAAGTGGCCATTTATCCGCTCTTTTCACTTTTGGTGTTCACCGTTTTTTTTGGCGTGGTGACTTGGTATGTCTTCAGTTCCAAAAAATCTGCCATGGACGAAAGAAGCCTCATCCCCATTAAAGACTGAAAAAATTTAGCTATGCAAAACATTTTTCAACCCCGTTATTTGACTTTTTCACCAGCCCTAAAAACAGGAGGAATCAGCCTCTTGTTGTTGTTGGCTGGCTGGCCAGTCTTGGCCCAAGATGCAGCACCGGCTGCGCCCATTCCACCCAAAGAAGTGTTTTACGACAGCACCATTGCTTATGTGCTCTTGGCGGTGATAGCGCTTTTGGCAGCCGTGATTTACATGATGGGTAATGTCTTTATCCTGGCCATCAAAAACCGCATGGCAGCCGACAAGAAGACGGCTGAGGGATTGAAAGCCTTGCTGGTCATGGGTTTTCTTTTCTTGGCTCCCCAACTCTGGGCGCAAAATGGACGCCCAGCCGGTGCGCCAACAGTTGTCTCTGAGACCATTGTTCAAATTTTTGGCTTTGTGATTTTTGTGGAAATGTTGATCATCTTTTATTTTGGCATCAGCATCCGTAATTTTTTGAAAGCCCCGCAACAGGCCGCAGAAACAAGTACAGCTACTTCTGCCACTGCCAGCAGCAAAAAATCCATTTTGCAGCGCAATTGGTTTGACCGATTGTCAGACATGAATACCGAAGAGGACGTCATCAAACTAGACCTGGGCCACAACTACGATGGTATCAAAGAGTTGGACAACAAAGTTCCCATTTGGTGGCAATGGGGCTTCGGCATCAGTTTGGTCTTTGCACTGGTATATTTATACAGTTACCACGTTGCTGAGTCCAGGCCCTTGCAACAAGAAGAATTGAAACAAGACCTGGCCGTGGCTGCTGCCCAACAGGCCAGTTTCTTGGAAAAATCTGCCAACAACGTGGATGAAAAAACCGTCAAGTTGATGGGTGCAGAGGACATAGCAGCTGGGAAAGCGCTTTTCATCAAGCCCGGTGCTTGTGCTACTTGTCATGGGGAAAACGGCAGTGGTATCGTGAATGGTGCACCAGGTATTGGTCCCAATTTGACCGATGATTATTGGTTACACAAAGGTGATTTGGGAGGGATTTTCTATTCCATCAAATACGGCTGGCCTGAAAAAGGGATGAAGTCTTGGAAGGATGATTATTCTCCCATTCAAATAGCCCAAATCACCAATTATGTCAAGTCATTGGTGGGCAGCAACCCCCAACCCGCCAAGGAAAAGCAAGGTGAATTGTTCCAAGAAGCAGGCGCTCCTGCAGCAACAGACTCAGCAGCTACTGCGCAAAAATAAAATCAAGTGATGGAAAGGGAAGATAGTTCAGTAGTTTTCCGGAACCGGCATTCTACGGTCAACAAAGAAGGCAAGCGGAATTGGGTGTATGCTTTACAACCCAAGGGCAAACTGTACCAGTACAGGACCTGGTTAAGCTATGTCTATATTGTTGCTTTCTTTGGCATGCCCTTTTTGAAAATTGATGGCAATCCTTTGTTTCAATTCAATTTGTTGGAAGGCGAGTTCATCTTTTTTGGTTCACTCTTTACCCCGCAAGATTTTGTGATGTTTGGGGTGGGCATGATCATCTTTATCCTTTTCATCATCATCTTTACTTTGATATATGGCCGGGTATTTTGTGGCTGGGTCTGTCCCCAAACCATTTTCATGGAAATGGTTTTTCGCAAGATTGAGTATTGGTTAGAAGGTGACGCCAACAAACAAAGATTGGCCAATCAAAAAAAATGGACCACGGAATTGTACCTGCGCAAAACCATTAAGCACATCTTGTTTTTGGCCCTGTCTTTTGCCATCAGCAACACCTTTCTCAGTTATGTCATAGGTGTAGACCAGTTGTTTACCATCATGCGAGAGCCTGTGTCGCAGCATTTGGGCGGATTCATTGCCCTGGTTTTCTTTACAGGAGCATTTTATGTGGTCTACGCATTCATGCGGGAAATTGTGTGTACTGTGGTTTGCCCTTATGGCCGCCTGCAAGGTGTTTTGTTGGACAAAAATTCCATTGTTGTGGCTTACAACAATGTGAGGGGAGAACCGCGCAACAAAAAGAAAACCACCGATGGAGCAGGGGATTGCATTGATTGTGGCATGTGTGTACAAGTTTGCCCCACCAATATTGACATCCGCAATGGTACCCAATTGGAGTGCATCAATTGTACAGCTTGTATTGATGCGTGCAACATGATGATGGAAAAAGTGGGGCGTCCCAAAGACTTGATTATGTATGCTTCTGAAAATGCCATTGCAGCAGGAGAAAAATTCAAATGGACTTACCGCATCAAGGGCTATAGTTTTGTTTTGGGGGTGTTGATGGTGCTTTTGGGGGTGTTGGTGGTCACCAGAACCACTTTTGATGCCACCATATTAAGGGTGCCTGGACAAGTCATGCAAGAAAATGCCGATGGCACCATCAGCAACTTGTATCGCATCAAAGTGACCAACAAAAGCAACAAAGATTTGCCCTACCGTTTGGTCTCCACCCATCCAGGAGTGACCATAGAAAGAATTGGGCAAACCTTGGATACTTTGCGAGGCCGCCAATTGGCAGAAGAAACTTTTTTCTTGAAAGTACCTGCCAATGCAGTGAAAAAAAGAAAGGAAAAGTACGAGATTGTATTGATGAGTGGAGAAAAAAACATGGCCGAAAAATCAGCCGTCTTTATTGCCGACCTATAAAATGTAAAACATGAATTGGGGAACCAGGATCATCATAGGATACGCCGCAGGTGTCATTTTCATCAGTTATTTTGTGGTGCGCAGCATGATGTTGACCACAGAAATGGCCGAAGAAAACTATTATGAAAAAGAATTGGCGTACAACGGAAGGTTGCAAGCTACGGCCAATGGCAAATCTGCCATCAGCGCTTTTGCATATGATCCCGGTACGCAAACTGTAAGGTTTCAAGTAGATTCCAGTCTGTCCACCCAATGGGACAGTGCTTCGCTTCATTTTTATTATGCAGCTGCCAAGAGCAAAGACAAAACCGTTCCACTCCTGGCCAGCTCATCTGGCCAATACCAGGTTTCTACACAAGGAATGGGCAAAGGACAATATGTATTGAAACTGTCTTTTGTGAGCCAGCAAAACAATTATTTTAAAGAGCAAAGTCTTTTCATTCCCTGATGACAGTTTTTTTCATTTCTGCTTTGGTCCTGGGATTTACGGGAAGTGTTCATTGCTTGGGCATGTGTGGCCCATTGGTTTTGGCCATGCCTTTTCAACAGTTTGCGGGACCCCAAAAAATGGTGGCCATGCTCTTGTACCACCTCAGCCGGGCCATGGCTTATGCCTTGTTGGGCTTGGTTGTAGGTTCATTGGGATGGGGGTTTCAATGGTTTGGTTGGTTGCAAACCTTGTCTTTGGTTTTGGGGCTCTTGTTGTTGTTTTCGTTGTTGTGGCCAAGGGTCCAAAAATATTTCTCTCTCTCAACTGGATTTGGTTCAACCTTGTCAAATGGTTGGACAAGGTTTGTGATGAAACGCTTGCAAAAAGCCTTGCAGTCCAAAAGCTTATTGGGCATGGCTTGGGTAGGATTCTTGAATGGTTTTCTACCTTGTGGGTTGGTCTACATGGCCATCGCAGGCGCCATGGCCAGTGCCAGTGCTTGGAAAGCGGCTGGGTTCATGGTATTTTTTGGTTGGGGAACTTTGCCCGCCATGTTGGCATTGGTTTTTTTAGGGCAGCAAATGCCGCTTCATTGGCGACCATTGTTTCGCAAAGCCATTCCTTGGACAACAGGTTTGGTGGCCATTTTGCTCATCTTGCGGGGACTGAATCTGGACATTCCTTTCATCAGTCCATACATTAATTCCTACTATCCCGCCGCTTCGGCCATTGACTGCCACAAATAGGTTAGCATCACAATTGTGACATCCACATGCGCATGGCGCCTTCTTTGCCCCATTCTTTCATGCTTTTTTGCATGTCATTCTGCATTTGTTGGCGGGTCACTTTTTTTCCTTTTAAAGGGGGATTCAGTTGCGCTGTGGTGGGCGTGATCAATTCTACTTTGGTAGCAAACCAAGTAGTATACAAACGGGGAATGGCCAAGCCCAGGATCAGTCCAGGCAAACCAGCAAAACTTTCTGGCCCCGCAGAGACAGGGATTTGATCGGTATAAAAAGCCACTACATAGACCGAATCACAAATTTTTGTAACGGCTTTTCGGCACTCAAAGCCGGCAATTTCTCTGGTCTCATCCGATATTTTCCAGTCCAGTTGGCGAATGCTGTCTTGCACCCAATACACATTTTCGAAAATTTCCTTTTGGATTTGTTGTCTTTGTGTTTCCAAATTGGTACAAAATACTTCTGTTTCACTGGGTTTGGCACCCCACATCATGTATTTGTTGTTGGGGTTTTCTTTCAGCAAACGATAAGCCGACAGCTTCTGGTTAAATTTTAATTCATACACATCAGAAACAAATCGGGGAATGACTTTCATCCTTTCTTGTTGCCACATGTTGTCTTCGCCTTCTTCTTCATAAGGTTTGTGCTGGTTCACTTTTTTCTCGTATTCAACGCGGGCTTCTTGGATAAAATTGGCTTGTGCACCCAAGGACTGCACCACGAATAAGGCCAGTACAAGGGGCAGGAATGGGGAAAATATTTTTTTCATGGTCAAAGGTTAAATCAGTTAAAAGCTGTTGCTGGGTTTGCCGTTTTTGCTAAAATTCCAAGCAAAGGAGAGGAGGGCATAGCGCTGAATGGTTTGGGAAACAGTTTCGGTGATGAAATTGCTGTTGGCATTTCGTTGGATGCCTTGGTTTTGGTTGAACAAATCGTTCACGTATAATTTTACCTCAAACTGATCGCTCTTGGTCAAGACCTTGCGGATGCCTGTATTGACCAAATACACATTTCTTTGTTGCGCAAAAACATCTGTTTTTTGGAACATCCTGCCTTCCACATCCAAGTCGATATAGGTTTTTATTTTTTTCAATTTGAATTGGAACCCACCATTGAAATTATAACTCCAGTACTTGGTGACAATATCGGGCCGGATGGAAGAAATGCTGTTGTTGTAATTGGCGTCAAAATTGAACCAATAATTGATCCATTTATCAGACCAAAATCCGGAGTACATGCTGATGTTCAATGCTTTGTTTTCGGTGACGTTGTCCTTGCCATTGATGCGGTTGGCAAAACGGTTGATGCGGGGACCAACATTAAAATTGAGGTTCCAAGAAGGGGCAATGTCAAACCCAAATCCTACCCTTGCACTGGCATTGTAATTGCCTTGTACATTGATGGCTTGGTTGATTCTTCTGCCCAAAGAATCAATGAAGTTGGCATTGGAAATGGCATTGTCTGTTCTGGAATAATTGGCATTGAAACTCAAACTCCTGCTTTTCAATACTTTGTAGTCACTGGCAAACAAGGAGAAGTTGTGTACAAATGATTGTTGTAGGTTGGGATTACCAATCGTAATGTTCAATGGATCGGTATTGTCAATCAAGGGCTGAATTTGGGTCAAACTGGGGTTACGGGTAGAACCATTGTAGGAGAAGCCCATTCTGCGTTGTTGTTTGGGCGTATAGTTAAATGCCAAGGAAGGCAAGAGGTTATTGAAGCGAACGGTTCTGTCATCGTTTTTGCGCACATCGTCCATGCGGTACAGGGTGGTGCCCCAACCACTTCCTACGCTAAAATTGAATTTCTTTTTGTTGTACCTAAAATTGGCAGAGAGGGTGTGCCCTGTGGTATTAAAGATGAAATGGTTGCTGAGGCTATCTACCAAGACTTCGTATTTTCCTGTACCATCTTTGCTGAATGTATTTCTTTCTGCATCATTGCGGTTCAGGTTCAAGCGGTAGTTCATGACCAAAAAGGTATTCTTCCACAATGGTTCGGTATAAGTGACCAAGGTATTATAAGTGCCAGTTGCTTGGTTATTGGCTTTTCTTTGGTCCACGGATTGTTGTTTGATGAGGGTGCCTGCAGCGTTGTAAAAATCATTCTGTGCAAACAAGAACCCATTGTCTGTCCTTTGGCCAAAATTGAAGTCGCCATTGGCCGAAATACTGCGGCCTGGTTTCCGAAAACGCTTGCGCCACAGCAAGGAATTGTTCAAGTTGTTGTTTTGGTCATTCCCAGTGGTGGTCCTGTTGCTTTCATTGATGACAATCCCTTCTTCGCTGATGGCCTGTCCCAAAAAGCGGTTGGTATTTTGGGTATTGACGAGAGATCCCCGAACGGTTAATTTCAACGAACTCAAAGAATCTATTTGCCATTCGGATATGCTGGTGATTTTGTGGCGATTCCTGTTGGAGATTTGGTCTTGTGCAGTCAAATTTAAAAAACTGGTATCGGGCAAGATGTTCTGGGTTTTGGTGGTAGTAATGCCCGTGACTTCTAATTGGTTGAATTGGTAAGTATTGTTGGTATTATATTTATCCTTATTCCATTTGTTGCTGAAGTGCAAGCCTCCCGTGTAGGAGAGGGGAAAGCCATTGCCCCAACTGAACTCATCCCCACTCCAATTCATGGAAATGCCACCGTCGTCTCCCACGGTGGTGGTGACATTGGCATCGCCAGCATAATTGCGGTTCTCGTCCCAGTTCAAAGATTCAAACTTGGTATTGTCTGTGGTCAAATAACCCGACAGTTTTCGCTTGCCTTTGAACCCATTGGCCAAGGCCTTGCCATAGCGATAGCGGTCAAAATCCGTTCCAGCCTCTACTTTGCCGAAATACCCTTTTTTCTTGTCTTCTTTTAATTGGATGTTCAGGGTCTTTATTTTCTGGCCATCATCAATGCCCGTAAAAGTGGCCTGGTCCGACTTGCGGTCATAAGCTTGTACTTTGTCCACAGCATCGGCCCGCAGGTTTTTGGTAACAACGGCTGGGTCGTCGCTGAAAAATTCTTCTCCATCCACCAAAATCTTTTGCACCCTTTCGCCTTGGGCCGTTATTTCTCCTTTGCTGTTGACCTGAATACCCGGCATTTTACGCAAGAGTTCTTGCACGTCGGCATTGGCGGTTACTTTAAAACTATCGGCCTTGTATTCGGTGGTATCCCCCTTCATGCGAATGGCACCCACTCTTTGTTTTACAATGACTTCTTGTAAAAGGGTGGCTTTGGTGATGACGGGCACCATGCCCAAGTCTTTGTTTTCACCACTGTTCAAGTTCAATGTTTCAACATAGTCGGCATAATTGGGATAGGCCACCAATACAATGTATTGGCCTGCTCCCACTGCAGGTAGGCGAAACTTCCCTTCTTTGTTGGTACGGGTAAAAGTCACCAATACGGAATCTTTTTTGCGCAAAAGGGCAATGGTGGCTTGGTGTAAGTATTGTTGGTTGAGGGTGTCTTTTACCACACCACTCAAAACGGCATTTTTGTCTTGGGCATGAGTAGCCAACGGCAGCAGAAAAAAGAATAAGCAGAGATTCAGCAGTTGGCGAAACATGTTTTGGTGCATTTGGTGTAAATTTCGTTGAATTTTCTTTACAACTAAATATTTAGTTGTAAAGCTTTGTTAAACCCAGGCCATGTCCAAATTGTCCACAACCCCGCGTTCCACTTCTGGAACTACTTCAAGAGTGCCAAAAAGAAAAAAAGTTGCAAGCCAGGCCCAAAAAAAATATGAAGACCTGCATTTTGTGGATACGAGCCGTGCTGTTTGGAACTATTCTTTGTGGAGCGAGGAGGCGGTCAATGATTTTCAACAAGGCATTCATTATCATTTATATGCTTCGTTTGGGAACCACCAGTTAAGCGTCTTGGACCAAGCGGGTACTTATTTTTCGGTCTGGGCCCCCAATGCCACTGCGGTATATGTAACGGGTAATTTCAACGATTGGAGCAAAGACAGCCATTTGTTGTTTGTACGCCAAGACCATTCCGGTATTTGGGAAGGATTTATTCCTGGCATTGGCAGGGGTGAAGCATACAAATACCACATCCATGGATTCAAAGGACTGCGCCAAGACAAAGGCGATCCCTTTGCACACCTGTGGGAAAAGCGGCCATTGACCGCTTCCATTACTTGGGACACATTTTACGACTGGCAAGACAAAGAATGGATGCGCAAGCGTAAAAAGCACAATGCTTTGGATGCACCATATTCCGTTTATGAAATGCATTTGGCTTCTTGGATGCGGCCTGATCCCAGCAACGAAGAATCTTACAACAGCTACCAGGAAATTGCCGCTCGTTTGGTTCCTTATTTGCAAAAAATGGGCTTTACCCATGTAGAATTCATGCCCGTGATGGAACACCCTTTTGACGGCAGTTGGGGCTACCAAGGAACGGGTTTTTTTGCCCCTACTTCTCGGTTTGGCAGTCCCCAAGATTTTGCTTTTTTGGTGGAGTCACTTCACCAAGCAGGCATTGGCGTCATTTTGGATTGGGTCCCTTCTCATTTTCCGTATGATGCCCATGGGTTGTTCATGTTTGATGGCACCCACACTTACGAATATGCTGACATGCGCAAAGGCTTTCACCCCGATTGGAACTCTTATGTGTTCAATTACAGCAGGGGAGAAGTCAAATCATTTTTGATCAGCTCGGCACGTTTTTGGTGCGACCGCTTCCACATTGATGGATTGCGGGTAGATGCAGTCAGTTCTATGCTGCGCTTGGACTACAGCAGGACCGAAGGCCAGTGGGAGCCCAATGTACACGGGGGCAATGGCAATTTAGAAGCGATTGCTTTCATCAAAGACTTGAATGAGACCCTTTACCGCGACTTTCCCGATATCCAAACCATTGCGGAAGAAGCCACCGACTGGCCGGGTATCAGCCGGCCCACTTTTGAGGGAGGATTGGGATTTGGCATGAAATGGATGATGGGCTGGATGCACGACACTTTGGACTATTTTGCTTTTGATCCCTTTTTCCGTCCCTTCCACCAAGATAAGTTCAGTTTTAGCATGATGTATTTTCACGATGAAAATTTCATGCTGCCCTTGAGCCATGATGAAGTGGTGCACGGAAAAAGTCCCATGATTTATAAAATGCCGGGTGACGATTGGCAGAAATTTGCGAATCTCCGCTTGCTGTATACCTATATGTTTACCCACCCTGGTGCCAAGCTCTTGTTCATGGGCAATGAATTTGCTGCCACCACAGAATGGAACTACCAGTCAGAGCTGCCTTGGTACTTGAACGAACTGGTGAGCCATGGGGGCATGCAATATTGTGTGCAACAACTGAATCATTTGTACAGGAACCAGCCCGCCCTCTTTGAAAAACAATTTGAACCCGGTGGTTTTGAGTGGATTGACTTGCAACACCGTTCGGAGTCGGTCATGGTTTACCGCCGCAAAGGAAAGCAACCCAAAAACGATGTGGTCATTGTCTTGAACGCCTCACCCGTTGTGCGCAAAGACTGGCCCTTGGTGTTAAAAGGAAAGAAAACCTGGGTTGAAATTTTTAATTCCAATGACGCAGCTTATTGGGGGACGGGTGATGTATTCAATCCCAACATTGCAGTTGAAACCTTGGATGCCAAAAGCAAAGAAGTTCGCCTGCACCTGCATTTGCCAGCCTTGGGTGCCATTGTTTTAAAATAAGTTCAAGCGTTGGGGTGGGTGGTTTTGGCCAGGGGCAACAAGACCAAAAAGCGGGTTCCCTTTTCAGGCTCGCTCCAATCCAACAAAAGCTTTCCGCCATGGTATACTTCAATGATGCGTTGGCTCAAGGTTAGGCCAATGCCCCATCCCCTTTGTTTGGACGTAAAGCCTGCCGTAAAAATCTTTTTTCTTTCCGATTTGGGAATGCCTTTCCCATTGTCTTCTACCGATAACCGAAAATAAGCTTCATCCTTTTCCAATTGAACCTGGATCAAACCCTTTCCTTCCATGGCATCCAAAGCATTTTTGATGAGGTTTTCCAATACCCATTGAAACAAAGTGGGCATCAGCATCACCAGAAAGTCTTGGGGTAGGGTGTGGGTCAAGCTGATCTCCACTTGGTGGCTGCTGCGTTGGTTCATGTAATCCACAGCAGCTTGCACCAACCCAACAGGGTTGTGCCACTCGGGGCGAGGGATGCTCCCAATTTTACCAAAACGGTCTGTTACCAGTTGCAGTTTTTCAATGTCCTTGGCCATTTCGTGGTACAAGGGATCTGGGTTGTTTTTTTCTTTTAGGATTTCCAACCAGCCCGACAAACTACTCACTGGTGTGCCCAGTTGGTGGGCCGTTTCTTTGGCCATGGAAGCCCAGAGTTTGTTTTGGGCATTGCTGCTGGCCAAACGCACGGATTCAAAAGCGACGCCCAAAAACAACAGCACAATCAGCAATTGCACCAAGGGATACCATTTTACTTCTTGTAGCAGGGGGCTGGGACCATAATAATACAGCAAATATTGCCCTTTGTTGCCAGGCAAATCCAAGCGGATGGGTTGGGGATGATGGGCTTTAAAATCCATCAAAGCCTTGTTGAGTGCTTGTTTCAAGTCCAGGCTTTGGTCAGGTTCCCAATTCAAAAAATTTCCTGTTGGGTTGCCATTGGCATCGGTTTCAATGATGGGGATATCATTGTTTTCGGTGGCTATGCGGGAGGCCAAATTCAAACTGGCAGTATCGGCAGAACTGAGAATGGTTTTTTCGGCTTCAACCCAAGCAGCCACATAACGCCTTTCTTTTGCTGCTATTTCTACACTCACATGATAGGCATATACAATGGTCCCGCTCACCAAGAGCAAGGCCAAAACGGTGAGTGCCCATTTCCAATTCCGGAATACCCATGCCATGGTTAAATGTAAGGGTTTCAGCGCAAAAGAAAAGCCCACCGAAAGGGCGGGCTTTTCAAATAATTTGTGAAAGGTTTAAAACAAACCACTCTTGCGCAAGGTCTTTGTGCCTTGGCCAATTTTAAATCCGTTGTTGTAGATTTCAATTTTGTAGTCACCGTCTTTGAAACGCTCGGTTTGTTTCCAATCAAAGCTCACGGGTATGTTTTTGTTTTGTTCGTAATTCACAGAAACTTTGCTGGTATAGGTTCTGGTGCCTTCTTCGCGGGTGGCAAAGCTGCCCCCTTCGGTTACAATTTTACCATCGGGTGAACTCACTACCACATAAAAATCTTTGGTGCCACTGGGGGTGATGCGGTTTTCATCAATGTTGAATGAAATGCGGATCAGGTCTGCGCGATTGGCTTTGGAGGTTTCCGTTTGTTTGCCGCTGTTTTTGATGTTGATGGCCGTAATACCAATATTGGAAGCATGCAAGGTAGATGCAACGTCTACTTTATCGGCCAATTGTTTGTTCTCTGTCTTGGTATTGGTCAGGTTCTGTTCCAGGTTTTGTTTGTCAGCAGACAATTGGGTTTTTTCTTCGGTCAATTGGGTATTGGCTGTGGTCAATTGGCTGTTCTCGCTTTTCAATTGCTCAATTTGTACGAACAAACCATCTATTTTACCATTCAATTCACCAATCATTTTTTTGGCCTCCGCCAATTCTTTGGCCGTGGCATTTTTCTTTTTCAAGATGCCAGCAATATTGCCCCTCAATTGTTGGATGGCTGTGTTTTTTTCGGCCAATTCGCCTTGCAAAGACAGGTTGCTGTTGCTGAGGGAATCGGCTTTGGAAGAGACCAAAGCAAATTCTGCTTGCAGGGCGGTACGGGCACTATCGGTGTCTTTGATGCGGGTTTCTAAAAGGGTAATCGTCTCTTTGTTTTGGCTCTTGTCATAAAAAATATAAGCCCAGGTTCCCAAAAGGGCGGCTACCAAGAGGCCATAAATGAGTTTGCGATTGTCTTTGGGGGTAGTTTGCTGCGAAGTGTTCATGATAAAATTATTTAATATTAGATTCTCTTCAACAGAAACCAAAACCATGCCAAAGGACAGAGCGGTGGAAAATTCCGCTTTTTTTTAACCGTCTTTCCGGCATCTTTGCCCCATGTCCTGGGAATTGATTGTACAAGATTGGAAAAAAAACAAATTCAAACCCGTTTATTGGTTAGAAGGGGAGGAGCCTTATTTTATAGACAAATTGGTGGATTATGCCGAGAAGCAGCTCCTGACCGAGTCCGAAGCGGGCTTTAACCTGACCATATTTTATGGCAAAGATGCCGATTGGGCCCAAGTGTACAATGCTTGTAAGCGCTACCCCATGTTTGCTGAAAAGCAAGTGGTGATTTTGAAAGAAGCCCAACACATGCGGGACATCAACCAATTAGAAGCCTACATAGAACACCCCCTCTTGTCTACCATTTTTGTGGTGGCGTACAAGGAAAAAAAACTGGACGGCAGGTCAAAATTGGCCAAACTGGTCAAGCAACAAGCTGTTGTGTTGAGCACCAAAAAACTCTACGACAACCAAGTGCCCGATTGGGCAGCCAACATGGTCAAAAACCTGGGATTTACCATCACCAACAAAGGATTGGTGATGTTGGTAGACCACATAGGCAACGACCTTTCACGCATGGAGAACGAAGTAGAAAAACTGGCCATGAACCTGGGTGCCCGCAAAGCCATTACAGAGGAAGACGTTGAGCAATTCATTGGCATCAGCAAAGAGTTCAATGTGTTTGAATTCCAAGCAGCCATGGCCAAAAAGGACATGGCACAGTGCCTTCGCATCTTGCAATATTTTGAACAGAATCCCAAAGCAGCCCCCATACAATTGGTTTTGCCCGCCCTTTTTAATTTTTTCAGTAAGCTCTATGTTTACCACTCCTTGTTGGCCAAAGATGAAAAATCAGTGGCAGTTGCTTTGGGGGTACAACCTTTTTTTGTGAGGGATTATATCCGCGCCGCAGAGAAATTTGGGCCCGCCCAAACGGAGCAGGTATTGTTGTTGTTGCAACGCTACAACATGCGGGCAGTTGGGGTGCAAAATGGAAGTGCCAATGATGCCAGTTTGATGAAAGAATTGGTGGTGAAAATCATTCAATAGGAACCAAGATCAACTCAGCAGCAAGAAGGCAGCTGTCCTATCCTTTGACAATTGGGTTTTCAGGGCATCCAATCCATCAAACTTAATTTCTCCCCGGATAAAAGATTGAAGACTGACGGCTAATTCCATGCCATAGATCTCTTCATCAAAATCAAAAAGATTAACCTCTATCACTCTTTTCTTCCCATCCACGGTGGGCCTAACCCCAATGTTCATCATCCCCTTTTTTTGTCGACCATCGGCCAATGCAACATGAACAGCATACACGCCATTGCCCGGAATAAGTTTTTCTTCAGAAGCAATGTGCAGGTTGGCGGTGGGAAAGCCCAGGGTCCTGCCCAATTGGTTTCCCCGGACAACCGTGCCGGTAAAAAAATAGGAATAACCCAATAATTCCGTGGCTGTTTTTAATTCATTTTCCAGCAAAGCTTTTCGAACGCGGGTTGAACTGATGGCCGCATCGGCCCAAAGGGTTTCATCAATTTCGGTAACGGCAAATCCCAGTGCAGCCCCCATGGATTCCATGAGCTGGTAATCGCCCTTTCGCTCTTTGCCAAACCGGTGGTCATAACCCAATACAACGGTGTGGGGCAAGAAGCTGGGGTAAAGAAATGACTGCACATAATCCGCTGCCGATTGGTTGGCAAAATGGTGGTTAAAAGGAACAATCACCAAATGGTCTACACCCGCAGCCGCCAATAGCTTGTTCTTTTCTTCTTGCGTATTCAGCAATTTGATGTCGCCCGGAACAGAACCAATTATTTTTCGGGGATGGGGATGAAAACTCACCAAGACGGTTTCACCTCCCACCCTTTGTGCCAGGGCTTTCATTTGGCGGATGATCTCAACATGCCCTTTGTGGACGCCATCAAAACTGCCCACCGTAACAATGGCTTTGTTGAAGTGCGGTAGTAGGGCTTGGTCAAAAAAATGAATGCGCATGGGCCGCAAAACTAAGTTGAAACCCCCAAAACCAAGACTGATTTCTTAGCTTTGCTGCTCAAATTTGCCCATGTCGCTTTATGCCCAACGCGGGGTTTCGGCCCAGAAAGAAGAAGTCCATGCTGCCATCCAGCGCTTGGACCAAGGAATCTACCCCCATGCATTTTGCAAAATCTATCCCGACCATTTGTGTGGGGATCCCGATTATGTCAACATCATGCATGCCGATGGGGCCGGCACCAAAAGCATTTTGGCCTATCTCTACTGGAAAGAAACAGGCGATGTGTCGGTTTGGGCAGGCATAGCCCAAGACGCAGTGGCCATGAACCTAGATGATTTGTTGTGTGTGGGTGTTACCAACAATATTTTGTTTTCCTCTACCATTGACCGCAACAAATTGCGCATTCCGGGAGAGGTCTTAAAAAGCATCATTGAAGGCACCCAAGCTTTTTTTGATACCCTGCAATCTTTTGGCGTGCACATTCATTTTTTGGGCGGTGAGACCGCCGATGTGGGCGACTTGGTCCGCACCATAGCCGTGAATGGCACCATGACAGCCCGTTGGCCCAAGGCAAAATTGGTGACCAACGAAAAAATCCAAGCCGGAGATGTGATCATTGGCTTTGCCAGTGATGGCCAAACCGTTTATGAAAATGCCTACAACAGTGGATTGGGCAGCAATGGCCTCACCAGTGCCCGACACGATTCTTTGAGCAAGCATTATGCTGCCGCTTTTCCTGAATCTTTTGAATCGGCCCTGTCCCCAGAAGTGGTGTATTTGGGAAAAAACAAAATGACCGATCTCATCCGCGTGGGTGATGCTGACATCAGCATGGGAAAACTCTTGTTGTCCCCGACCCGCACTTATGCTCCTTTGATCAATCAATTATTGGCCCATCAATTCCAAGACATTCATGGCATGGTGCATTGCAGTGGTGGTGGCCAAACCAAATGTTTGAAATACATGCCCCAGCCCTTTCATTTGGTCAAAGACAATTTGTTTCCAGCCCCACCCATTTTTGACCTCATCCAAGCCAATGCCGGGGCCGATGCCAAAGAAATGTACCAAGTGTTCAACATGGGCCATCGCTTAGAAGTATTTGCACCCGCTGCGGCTGCACCCGAAATGATGGACAGGGCCGCCGCTTTGGGCATTGGGGCACAAATTGTAGGACGGGTAGAAGCACCTGTGTCCACCCATCCCTCCTTGACCTTGTCCGGTCAATTTGGACAGATCATTTATGGCGGAACCCAAGCTTGATTTCCGCTTATCTTTGACCCCACTAAACCGCTTCCATGGCAGAGTTTGTTGTATCCCTTAAAAATGTCAATATTTACCAAGGCCAAAACTTGGTATTGAAAGATGTCAATTTTGACATCAGCAAAGGTGAGTTTGTTTATTTGGTGGGTAAAACCGGTACCGGCAAAAGTAGTTTGCTCAAAACCTTGTATGGCGAATTGACTTTGACGGAAGGACAGGCCCAAGTGGTGGGTTTTGACCTGCGCCAAATGGATTGGAAAAAAGTTCCTTTTTTGCGCCGCAACCTCGGGGTAGTCTTCCAAGATTTTCAATTGTTGACCGACAGAAACGTACACGAAAATTTAAAATTCGTTCTCCGCGCCACCGGATGGAAGGAAGAACGCTTGATGGAAGAGAAGATCAATGACGTATTGGACAAAGTGGGCTTAAAAGGCAAGGGTTTCAAAATGCCTTTTGAGATGAGTGGTGGAGAACAACAAAGGGTAGACATTGCCCGGGCCCTCCTGAATTCGCCCAAATTGATTTTGGCCGATGAACCCACGGGTAATTTGGACCCCGAAACCTCTGATGAAATCATGCAATTGCTGATCCACATTGCGCGCGACTATGGTGCCACGGTCATCATGGCTACACATGACTTTATCGTGATCAACCGTTATCCCAACAGGATGCTGAAAACCGAAAATGGTCAGGTCTTGGACAGTTCTTCACCCCAATCTTGATCAAGATTTTCCCCAAATCCAACCCACTTGTTTGCGGGCATTGGCGGCATTGTCGTACAAGGGCGACAGCATTTTTTGGCGCAAGGCAATTTCTTCTTCTGTAAAGGGCAGGTGGTACAATTGGGTCACTATGGCTTGCAAAGCTTGGGCTGTTTTGCCCACGTGGACAGCAGGTGCCAAATCTGTTCCCCATACCCCTGCTTCGTTGGTGACCACGTGCCGACCATTGTACAATGCGTTCAAAATTTTAGCGGAAGTACCCGTACTGACCCCCAAGGGTAAAATGTGTACATGGGCTTTGCCAATCATGTCTTGTAAGTCTTTGTCCGAAGGGTTGGCCACCAAGCAAGTATAGTGGCTTTCATGGCTTTTGGC
>RDYY01000243.1 GCA_004293505.1 Sphingobacteriia bacterium
TGCGACTGACCAGCCGAGAAAAATTTGAACATTTGGCCAAGACCTATCCTTTGTTGAAAGAACTCAAAGACAGATTGAAACTCGAGATTGATTATTGAGTCCAAAGTTTAACAGCATATATTCTCCACCCATTCTTCCTCATTACAAACAGCACATGGAAAACCAAGCATTACCCAACCCCCTCCCCGAAGTTGCTGTCCTGGCCAAAGCCATGGGCCCCATTGTTGTCAGTGCCGATGTGGCAGTGACCAAGCCCGATGGAACAATTGACCATAGAACGGGAAAAACCAGTTTTTGTGGGTGCGGACACTCCAAAAACAAACCCTATTGCGATGGTACCCACAAGACCATTGGCCAAGAAAACGATGAGGGCCGTCAAAACCTTGGTACTGGGTGCTTCAGAAAAGCCCGACCGGTACAGCAACATGGCTGTCCGCTTGTTGCAACACCATGGGCATCCCGTATTTGCTTTTGCCCAAAAAGCGGGGACCATTGGGGAGGTACCCATCCATGCCCAATGGCCTACTGAAACCGAATCCATTGACACGGTTACCCTTTACCTCAATCCCACTGCACAGGCCCAATACACAGCAGCCATCTTGGCCTTGAAACCCCGCCGCATTATTTTTAACCCAGGCACAGAGAACGATGAACTGGTAGAACAAGCAGCTGCTGCTGGCATTCAAACGTTGGAAGCTTGTACATTGGTGATGTTGCGCACAGGTCAGTACTGATCTTTTCCCCAATTGACCCTGTCCAAGCTGCGGTATTGGATGGCTTCGGAAACATGGTGGGCAGCTAAGTTTTCGCTGCCTTCCAGGTCGGCAATGGTACGCCCTACTTTTAAAATGCGGTGGTAGGCCCGGGCACTGAGTTGCAATTTTTCCATGGCCGATTTCAATAACTGTTTTGAGCATTGGTCCAAAGCCATGCCAGCATCCATTGGATGCGGTAATTGGTAGTCTTTGCTCAAGACTGCTTGGGTATTGTGGATCCTTTTGGTTTGCCATTCGCGCGCTTGTATGACGCGTTGCCTGACCTTAGTGGAGTCTTCGCCCTTCCTGTCCTGCAAAAGTGCACTGGCAGGAACTGGGGCTACTTCAACTTGAAGGTCGATGCGGTCCAACAAAGGGCCTGAAATTTTGGACAAGTAACGCTGTATTTGTCCGGGGCCACACTGGCATTTTTTTTCTGGATGGTTGTAGAACCCACAGGGACAAGGATTCATGGCGGCCACCAACATGAATCCCGCAGGAAAGCAAAGGCTTTGTGCAGCACGCGAAATGTGGATGCATTGTTCCTCTAAGGGTTGGCGCAAGGTCTCTAAAGCAGCCCGGTTAAATTCTGGTAATTCATCCAAGAACAAAACCCCGTGGTGGGCCAATGAAATTTCTCCGGGTTGGGGTTTACTGCCGCCACCTGACAAAGCAATGGCCGATACACTGTGGTGCGGCGACCGGAAAGGCCTTTGGCTAACCAAACCTGTTGGTGAAAATCCTTGTCCGGCCACACTATGGATTTGGGTGAGTTCTAATGATTCCCGCTCGTTCAAAGGAGGGAGAATGCTGGGCAAACTCTTGGCCAGCAAGGTTTTACCGGCACCTGGAGGACCAATCAAAACAAGGTTATGTGACCCCGCTGCTGCAATTTCTAATGCCCGCTTAACATTTTCTTGTCCCTTGATGGCGGAGAAATCGGTGCCCCAGTGGTTGGCTGTTGGGGCTGGGATGGGCATGACTTTTTTTTGCAGATGGGCCGATGGGGCCGATAAAAAAGACAAAACTTCTGACAAATGAGAAAAGCCTATGCTGCTAAATTGCGGTAGGAGTGAAGCCTCTCTCTCGTTTTCAGCCGGTAAAACAAATCCATCCAATCCCATTTTTTTGGCTTGAATGGCCATGGACAAGGCCCCCCGAATGCCCAAGAGTCGGCCATCCAAACCCAATTCACCCATGAACAACCAATGTGCTAAGTGATCCAATTGGTCTATTTGTTCACTGGCAGCCAAAATGCCCAAGGCCATGGGCAAATCCAATCCAGAACCGGTTTTGCGAATGTGAGCGGGTGCCAGGTTGATGACCAATTTGGTGCGCGGCATTTTAAAGCCAATGGATTTGATGGCACTTTCTGTGCGGTGTAAGCTTTCTCTAATGGCTGCATCGGGTAAACCTACAATGGCATATCCCTGCCCCATGCTCACGTTTACTTCAATTTGCAGTGGAATGGCTTCTATGCCCAACAAAGCAGTCCCATGGGTTTTGACCAACATGTGAAAAATTGGTGGCGCAAAAATCCCTTAAAACTAAAATCAAAATAGCGGAAGGGGAAGCGAGGTACTACGCATTCATTTGGATTTTTCACCTGGGATCCAAAGGGACAACATCCTGCCTTTGGGCGCAGGTGGCAGCACTTGTAGGGAATCTCCGGTTAACACCAGGGCCCTGCCTGAAAATTGCTCTCCCCAAATCTGGCCACTGAAAAACAGGGTAAGCCCCATGGGAATACCCGCCGATTTGGCCCTTGTTCCCATGCCGTATTTTACCCAAGCTTGACCGGCAGAAATTTTTTGGTAGTCGCTGCGGTCTAAGTCGCCGGGAACACTGGGGCTATCATAGCCTTTCCAAGGTTCATTCCAATTGGCTTCATTGCCGCCCAAGGCTGGAACGACCAATACCTTTGCTTTTTGTTGGAGGAGTCGATAAGATTCAGGGTGCCAACTGTCTTCTCCCATCAAAACACCCAGCTTTCCTGCTGGTGTATGGATCACTGGATTTTCGGGTAAGTGACCTGGTGAAACATAACCAGCTGATGGAGCAGTGGGAAAATTTTTCTTGATCAAGGGTCCTTGTACTTTTCCATTTGGACCAAAAACAACGGTGGTGTTGTACAAAGGTCCTTTGCTGATGACCAATTGACCACTGGTGTCCACTGTGGGGTTGGGCAATACAATGGAGCCGCCCACAATGGTTACCCCGTAGGCTTTGGCCAATCCCCCCAAAACATCGGCATACACACTACTCACTTGTGCAGCACTCATGGTGTGAATGGCATAATGGTACCTGTCTTTGGTATCAGCAGGTGCGGATACATAGGCCCAAGAAAATTTAAACAAATTGGCCCTGACCAGTTGTTGCAAAGCAGTATTGGTTTGGCTTTGCTCGTATAAGTCTTGTTTTTCTTCATAAGCCATCAACCAGGTTCCCAAGCTTTCTGGAAAAACCACAATGGTTGAAGGCGTCAACAATTTGTTGACTTTGGCCCATTTAAAATAGACCTCCAAGCTGGCCCGGAAAGTATTTTTATTGGCAAAGTGAATGGGCCGTAAAAAGGGTTGAATCCCCAATACATTTCCTTTGCCTTGGTCTTGGCCCATCACCACCAAGCTTTGGCTATCCACCAAAGGCAAGGCCAATACATCTTCAGTGGGAGGAACATTGGTGACCACCCAAAGATTGTATCCGCCTACCAAGACAAAAAGAAATAAAATGGTTCTGACCAAAAAGCGCATGCTTCAAGTTACTACAAATTGTCCAAAAGCTTGGTTACCCCTTCTTTTTCTAATATCAGGTAACCCAAGCGGTCTTGGCTGATGCCTTCTTTAAGCCGATAGGTAAAGTGCAATTGGCCCGACTGAAATCCCGTTTCAAAAAAGCGAAATTGAATATTGGAGAATTGGGCCAAGGGCGGACCTATTTCATACAAATGGGTGGAGAGCACAAACAAAGCATTCTTTCTTATTCATCAATCAAGACCAACCAAGATTGGCCATTCCCAATTTGCTCAACTGTTTTTTTGATCCTTTGTACTTCGTTGAAAAAAAAACTTTCTCCCTGCACCAAATTATCACTGACTTGAATGTTGCTGATGAGTCCTTGTAAAAAGCTTCCGTGGTAAGCTTTTGCTGGAATGGGCATGCCCAAATGCGCCAGGTAAACAGCCAAGCCAAAAGAACG
>RDYY01000471.1 GCA_004293505.1 Sphingobacteriia bacterium
TTGCTGCTAATCCTTTGCTCTCTGTAGACACTTACTACTGGGATAACTTCAAATGGGACAACGGTGCACAGTCTTCAGAGAACATCTTTGTTCGCGTGAACGGTGCTGACCCCAATGGCCGCGCTGGCGGTGGTATCAACATGCGTTGGACTACTTCTATGGGCTGGCACTACAACCAAGCTCCTGATGGCTGGAATGGTTTCACCACTTTGAGTGATTTCTATGACAGTTTTGAAGACGCTGACGTGCGTAAGCGCGACACCATTCCTGGATACACCAACCTGACTGGTGCTGTAGGTGGATTCTTGGTGGGTCAAGCCCGCGGTCCCCGTGCCCAAACCATCGGTAACCCCATTGTTGACTTGAAAGACCGTTCTGGTAACCCCTTGGTGTTTACCCGCGGTGCTTCTATCTTCTTCAATGGTGAAGCCAACGGTATCCGTACCAACAAATTCCCCTTGGATCCCGCTTCTATCAAAGACGGCGCTTGGGGAAGTGCCAACGAGTTCCCCTTCTTCCGTTTCTCAGACGTTCGTTTGATGAAGGCTGAAGCCATTCTCCGCGGTGGTACTGATGCTGAAACGCCCCTTTCTATTGTGAATGGTTTGCGTTCTCGCCGTCGTGCAACTGCTTTGACTGCCATCACTTTGCCTGCTTTGCTCTCTGAAAGAGGCCGTGAATTGTACTTGGAAGGCTGGAGAAGAAATGACATGATTCGTTTTGGTGCTTTCAATGCCCCTGTGCAAGAGCGCCCCAACGCATCAGAAGGTTACAAAGTGGTTTATCCTATCCCTACTTTGGCCCTCTCTTCCAACCCCAACCTGAAGCAAAACTTCGGATACTAATCCGGGTGTTGAATAAGATCAAAATGGCTGCCCTTGGGCAGCCATTTTGCTTTGTAAGCGTCTGGCTTTGTTCTATATTCGTTGTTCTATATTCGGCCCACTGAAATCCCTTGCTCGTCCATGTTCAACAGATATTCTTTTACCTTTCTCCAGCACCTTTTATTTGCTTTTTTTCCTGCTTTTTCAAGCATTTTCCTGGTGACGATATTGGCCATTTCTTGTCAAACAAAACAGGACAAGGAAAAGCTTTTTGTTCCAGTAGACAACACGGGCATTGTGTTTACCAATACCCTCACCGAGAGCAATGCTTTCAATGTGTTCAAATACCGCAATTTTTACAATGGGGGCGGAGTGGCAGCAGGAGATATGAACAACGATGGCTTGACCGATCTTTTTTTTACAGCCAACCAAGGACCCAACAAACTTTTTTTGAACAAAGGCAATTGGCAATTTGAAGACATCAGTGAAAAAGCTGGCTTTGGCAACAAAGCCCAATGGAGCACGGGGGTGGTGATGGTTGACATCAACAACGATGGTTTTTTGGATATCTATGTGTCCAATGCGGGCAACATGACCACGCCTGCTTTGCGCCGCAACCAACTCTTCATCAACAATGGAAAATTGGGTTTTAGTGACAGTGCAGCCGCCTATGGTTTGGACAACGATGGCTATACCACCCAAGCCAGTTTTTTTGATTACGACTTAGATGGTGATTTGGATTGT
>RDYY01000244.1 GCA_004293505.1 Sphingobacteriia bacterium
GAAAGCCAGAGGGTTTTTTGGCTGCCCCAATGGGCCACCAACCAACCACTCAAAGGCAAGCTGCACATGGATCCTACGGGCAGGGCCAATAGCAAGGATCCAATTTGGGCTTCATTTAATTGCAAGGTTTTGCTGATGTCTGGAATGCGGCTGGCCCAAGTAGCAAAACAAATGCCTGCCAGAAAAAAATAGGCGCTGATGCTCTTGCGGTAAACAGCAGGAGAAAAACGGGCGGTCAATGTGGAGGAATGGGCCATGGTCAAAAATAAGCCAATCTACCATTGGCCCCATTTGGGCTATATTTGCGGCCAAAAGCAATACTGACAACATGTACAGAACCCATACCTGCGGCGAATTGAGATTGGCAAACCAAGGCACTACCCTGACCCTGGCGGGTTGGGTACAAACCGTGCGCAAATTTGGGGCCATCACTTTTGTGGACTTGCGCGACCGCTATGGGATAACCCAATTGCTTTTTGGTGAGTCTTTACAGGCCCAATTGGATGCCCAACCCCTGGGCCGTGAATTTGTCTTACAAGTAAGTGGCGTGGTGCAGGAACGCAGCAACAAAAATCCTGGATTGCCCACAGGTGAGATTGAATTGGTGGTCCAATCTTTTGTCATCCTGAACGCTTCGGCTGTTCCGCCTTTTACCATTCAAGACGATACCGATGGGGGCGATGACCTGCGCATGAAATACCGGTTTTTGGACCTGCGTCGCAACGCAGTTAAAAAGAATTTAGAACTGCGTTATGCGGTCAATCGTTCCGTGCGCAACTACTTGCACGAGAACGCCTTCATGGACATTGAAACGCCTTTCTTGATCAAGAGCACACCAGAAGGGGCCCGCGATTTTGTGGTGCCTTCTCGCATGAACCCCGGTCAGTTTTATGCCCTGCCCCAATCGCCCCAAACTTTCAAGCAATTGTTGATGGTGAGTGGCTATGATCGTTACTACCAAATTGTGAAATGTTTTCGCGACGAAGACTTGCGCGCAGACCGCCAACCCGAATTCACCCAGATCGATTGTGAAATGTGTTTTGTAGAACAAGAAGACATTTTGAACATGTTTGAAGGGTTGGTCAAGCGTGTGTTCAAAGACGTAAAGAACATCGAGTATTCCGAAGCAGTACAGCGCATGACCTGGGAAGACGCCATGTGGCAATACGGCAACGACAAACCCGATATTCGATTTGGCATGAAGCTCAGTAACCTCAAATCGGCTTTCCGCAAAAGTGGCCAACTGCTGGCCACCGGGGAGTTGATCAATGGAGCAGGTTTTGGGGTGTTCGACAACGCCGAAACCGTATTGGCCATAGCCGTTCCGGGCTGTGCGGAATACAGCCGCAAACAAACCGATGAGCTCACCGATTGGGTCAAGCGCCCACAAATTGGCATGCAGGGTTTGGTTTTCATTAAGTGCAATGCAGATGGCACTTACAAGAGCAGTGTAGATAAATTTTATGCCGAAGAGCGCCTCAAAGCCATCGCCGACAGCGCAGGAGCTGTGGCGGGAGATTTGGTTTTGATCTTGGCTGGCCGAGAAGAGAAAACCCGAAAAGCTTTGTCGGACCTGCGGTTGGAAATGGGCAAGCGCCTGGGATTGCGCAAAGACAATGAGTTTAAATTGTTGTGGGTCTTGGATTTCCCCTTGTTTGAATACGCCGAAGAAGAGAACCGTTGGGTTGCGCGCCACCATCCCTTTACATCGCCCAAACCGGACCAAATAGATACCATGATCAACAACAATCCTGTGATTGAGCAGGCGGCGGAATATTTGGCCCATCCTTATGCCAACATCAAAGCCAACGCCTATGACATGGTCTTGAACGGCAATGAAATTGGTGGGGGGTCCATCCGTATTTTTCAACGGCCCTTACAAGAAAAAATGTTTGCAGCCCTGGGCATGACCCCTGAAGAGTACAACCACAAATTTGGTTTTCTCTTGGGCGCATTTGAATACGGTGCCCCTCCACATGGCGGCATTGCTTTTGGCTTTGACCGACTCTGTTCCATCTTGGGTGGCAGCGAATCCATCCGTGATTTCATTGCCGTGATGTTGGATGCCCCCAGCACCATTGATGCCAAGCAATTCGACGAACTGCAAATTCAATTGAACTTAAAACCCTGATCAGGCAAAAGCCAAGGGGTAACTTTGTTTGGCTTTGTGGTAAAGGTTTTCAGAGAATTGGTCTTGGGCTTTAACAGCAACAAAGCAAAGGACCAATAAACTGCAATAGAGGGCATAAGGACCCAAGTGGAAAGGTTGGGCCAGGTTGGTCCAGGCGGCAAAGAAACGCGATTGCACCACCAATTGCAAGACCATGCCCACAGCCGGAATGCCCGTGTAGCGCGAAGCCGTCAACAGCAAGGGCAGTTTTTGTCCTTTGAATTTTTTTTCTTGTTGGTATTGTGTCCACCAAGCCCAGGCCAACACCACTAGACTCAGCAAGAGGATGGGTAGGCTGCGCTGTTCTGGGGCCGCCCAATAGCCCAAGGTAAACAAGGACAACCACAAGCAGGCCGTCAACGTTATTTTGGGCAAAGTGAAATATTCCCAAAATAATTTTCGCTTGGCTTTGGCAGCTGCATTTTCCATGGCAGACTCTTTGGCCCGAACAATGTGGGCAAAACCAAAAATGCCAAAACGGCCATAAACGGTTTGCAGGGCTTGGTCCCAAGACAGTTTGGGGTTTTGGGCTTGTTCTGTTTCGATGGCCGACCACAAATGATCCGACAATTCCAATTGCAGGTCATGGTAGTGCACAAAATGTTTTTTGCAAAAATCCATCAATTGGACCTGCACTTCATCGGGTCTTATTTCCATGCGGTTTGGAGTTTAAAAATGTTTTCCAATTGTTGTACAAACTGTTTGAGCTCCACCAGGGCCTTGCTGCTTTCTTTTTTGCCAGCAGGAGTGAGGGCATAGTATTTGCGGATGCGGTTCTCTACTTTTTCGGTACTGGTTTGCAAAAGTCCTTGTTCTTCTAATTTGTGCAAGAGGGGATAGAGGGCCCCTTCGGTTATTTTGAGTTCCCCCGCTGTCAAATGCTTGACTTCTTGGGTGATCTGGTAACCATACATGCGACCTTGTTCTTTCAAGAGGCGCAGGACAATGGATTCCAAACAACCCTTGTACAATGATGACTTGTTCATGGGGCAATATACTAAAGCAACTTATATACATAATAAAATTAGGTATAATTTTTTTCAGCTTCCCCCTTTGGATTGGATTATCTTCGTTCCCAAATCTTGAACATGCGGTTTTTTACCCTCCTGACTTATTTGTTGGTGCCCATTGCCCTTTTTTTGGGTTTCATTGACCTCTTCATGCTGATCATGGCTTTGTTGGCCAACCCGGCCTTGCTCTTGGTGGTGTTTGCTTTGGCCTGTTTTGTTATTTATACTTTTTGTTCCCTGCGTTTTTTGCGCCAAGGTTTGCAGCAGCAAAGGGCTTTGTCACCCAGTTTAAAAGATTGGATCAAGGTCAATGCCTATGGCACCATCTTTATTTGTGTCTTGTTTTTTTTGAATGCCAGTGCCAGTTTTTTCATCAACGATACCAACCTGCGCGTGACCTTGCAAGAAGTCATGGACCAACAATCGGCCATGACAAGTGGGCAAACCGTTCCCATGGAAACCTTGCTGCGCATGTTTCGTGGGGTCACCACAGCCATTTGGTGTTGGAGTGCTTTAACCTTGGTGCACGTGACTTTACAATTGCGTTACTTGCGCAGCCACGCCAATCTTTTTGGGCAATAGTGGCAGGTTGGGGCCTATAAATTAAACCAGTAGGTTAACTTGGCCACCAAGGCCCTGTTCTTGGGTTGAAAAGCTTGAATGGGTCTTCCGCCAACCATTTGGGTGTCGTCAGCAGTGGCAAAATAATTGTCTGTGTATACCAAGAAAAAATCGCTGGCGGGTTTAAAGCGCCATTGAAACCTAGCGTTCACGTTAAAATTATTGACCTGGTTGTTGTATTGTAAAAACAGGTTGAAGAAAATTGATTTGGTAAAAGCCAGTTCGGCCCGCGGACCAATCAACCAAAGATCGGCACTGTTAAAGGGTTGGGGCAGTTGAATGCGGGTATACGTGGCTTCCAAACTGAAGATGCCATAGGGTTGCAAGCGATAGTTAAAGCCCATTTGGGCCTGCCTGATTTTGCCGTTGAAATAAGCCCCCCAGCGAAAATTACTGTTCACAAAAAAGTTCTTGCGTTGGTTGGTCCTGAAACCCAAGCGGTTGCTGAAATAGGTGTATTCTTTTCCAGCAGGCAATTCCAATCCACCAGAATTGGTAGGGTCAAAGGGAGAGAACAAATAGGTATAGTCCCATCGCGCCAAAGCCCCATTGATTTCTGCACTGTTTTGAAAAGCAATGCGAAAGAAAATACCTGCGTCCCAGTCGGTTACCCGTTGGTCAATGGTGCTGTAGAGCACATCGTAGTCGGGACCAATGCGAAAATTATTGATGGTCTGGCTGGCCCGTCCTTTGGGAAAAAAAATCCGATCCAGCGTTGCACTGTTGCGCCAATACCCACGGCGGGGAACAAACCCCATTTCTGCTTGGTAGTTCTCGCCCACATTCTCGGCGTTCACATCTACATTGATCCAAGGCCTGTTGTAAAATACGGATGCCCCCATGGCATATTGGCCACTGGTATTTTCGGGTCGGAACAAGCGGTGGTAAAAAGTCTTACCTGTCCAAACAGCGTTGGGACTGGCCAAGTTAAAATCCATGCCCAAGACCCGGTTAAACCGGCCCAATGATGCTTTGTTGTTCAGTTCTTCTTTGTTGGCGAAAATAAAGCCCAGGTTGTTGCGCAAACCAATCCTCCGTTGCAGGGCAGCCACAGTAAAATTAGTGGCGGGCAAACCAAATTCATCGCTCTTGCCCGTTTGGACATTGAGCAAACCCACCCGCCAATCTTTGTTGAGTCGACCACTCAAACGGGCACCCGCTAAAATAGGCACCCGAACGTTTTGTCCATTGTTTACATTTCTACCCAAGCCAATGCGGCGCGAGAAAAAGGGGTTGATGTTGCTGAAACCAAAACTGCCAAAGAGGTCTGAATTTTCTAAGAAAAATTGTCTTCTCTCTGGAAAGAACAATTCAAATCGACTCAGGTTGGTGACCTGTCTGTCCACTTCTACTTGCGCAAAGTCAGGGTTTACCGTTAGGTCTAAATTCAAAGAAGGGGTCACAGCAATTTTGGCATCAAAGCCCGCTTGTAGGTCAGACTTGGTAGGGGTGGCATTCACAAAGTCTTTGCTGGAAGCTGTTGTGGTATAAGGTATGATGGATACATTGGACTTGGCCACGGGAGGGGCTTCTTCCCATTCCATTTTACCGGCAAAATTTAAATCAAATAAGCGAAAATTTCTTCCCAC
>RDYY01000245.1 GCA_004293505.1 Sphingobacteriia bacterium
GCGCAAATCAATCAACATCAAGTGGTTGTCGGTACCGCCGCTGATGATGTGGTAGTCTCTTTGAACAAATTCATGGGCCATGGCTTGGGCATTGGCCTGAACTTGTTGTTGGTAGGTCAAGAATTCATCGCTGATGATTTCTCCAAAAGCCACGGCTTTGGCTGCAATCACGTGTTGCAAGGGCCCACCTTGGATGCCAGGAAAAACCGCCATGTCCAATAAATTACTCATCATGCGCACATTGCCTTTTATGTCTTTGAGGCCCCAAGGGTTTTCAAAATCCTTGTGCATCAAAATGATGCCCCCGCGGGGGGGACCGCGCAAGGTTTTGTGGGTGGTAGAAGTAACAAAATGACAGTGCTCAAAAGGGCTGTTCAATAATTTTTTGGCGATCAAACCTGCTGGGTGGGCCATGTCGGCCATGACCAAAGCGCCAACTTCATCGGCTACCCGGCGGATGCGTGCATAGTCCCAGTCGCGGCTGTAAGCAGAAGCACCGCAATAAATGAGCTTGGGTTTTACTTCACGGGCTTTTTGTTCCAACATTTCATAATCAATCAACCCCGTTTCACGCACCACGCCATAAAAATGAGGTTGGTACAATTTGCCGCTGTAATTGACTGCGCTGCCATGCGTCAAGTGGCCACCCATGCTTAAGTCCAATCCCAAAGTGGCGTCACCCGGTTGCAAAACGGCCAGTGCCACGGCTGCATTGGCCTGGGCTCCACTGTGGGGTTGTACGTTAGCATATTCTACCCCAAAAATGGTTTTGAGGCGGTCTATGGCCAATTGCTCGGTTTGGTCCACTATCTCACAACCCGCATAGTAGCGGCGACCAGGATAACCTTCAGCATATTTATTGGTCATCACATTGCCCATGGCTTGCATGACTTGTAAAGACGTAAAATTTTCGGAAGCAATCAGTTCAATGCCGTGTCTTTGGCGTTCTAATTCAAGGCGGATGAGGTCAAAAACCTGCTGGTCCCTTTGCATGTGCTGTTTTTGCCTCGAAGATACCCTGAATTCCACAAAATTTCGGGTTTCGGGCTTATTTCCTATTTTCACCCCCTCGAAAGACCTCATGAAAGCAATCATCCCCGTTGCCGGTGCAGGTACCAAGCTCAGGCCCCATACCTACACACAACCCAAGGCCCTCATTCCCATTGCCGGCAAAACCATCTTGAGTTTTATTGTGGACCAACTGCGTGAAGCAGGCATCAACGAGTTCATTTTTATTGTAGGATACTTGGGTGAAAAAATCCAAGACTATGTGCGCCAAACCTATCCCGATTTGGAGACCCATTTTGTGTACCAGAATGAGCGCCAAGGAACAGGACATGCCATTGAACTGACCCGCAACATTGTGGGCACGGATGAGGTTTTTGTGGCTTTGGGCGATACCATTTGCGAGTACGATGTGCAAGAAGTGGTGAACAGTCCCTACAGCATGTTGGGCGTGAAAAAAGTAGATGACCCCCGTCATTTTGGGGTAGCCACCATTGATGAAGATGGTTTCATTGACCAAGTGGTAGAAAAGCCCGCCATCCCCAAAAGCAACATGGCATTGGTGGGTTTGTACAAAATAAAAGAGACCCATTTTTTATACGAATGTTTGCACCATTTGTTTCAGCAAGACATCAAAACCCAAGGCGAGTACAACCTGACCGATGCATTGGATTGCATGATCAAAAGGGGTGCTCGCTTTCAAGCATTTCGCGTTAAAAATTGGTTTGACTGCGGCAAGAAAGAAAGCCTTTTGGAAAGCAATGCCACTTTGCTCAAAAAATTTGGCGGCAATATCCAAGGCAGCCACGAATACAAAGACACCATCATCATTCCACCCGTGAGCATTGCGCCGGGTTGCGATATTTCCCACGCCATCATTGGTCCCCACGTGGCCATTGGTGCCAATACCACCATCCACCACAGCATCGTGCGCGACAGCATCATTGGGTCTTTTACCCATTTGTACGAAGTGGTGTTGGACAATTCCCTCATTGGCAGCGATGCTTCGGTCAAGGGCCTCAGCCGCAGCCTGAACATTGGCGACAATACTGAAATTGATTTTGGTTGAACAGGCTTTATTCGCCTGCCTGCAATGCGGCCATGGATGCCAAAGCTGCTTTGTAGTCTAGGATCATTTCTGCCACTACCTCAGCAGCCGGTGTCATGTTTTTGATGAGGGCAGCTACTTGCCCTATTTCTAATTCTCCTTGCGCCATATCGCCTTCGAACATGCCTTTTTTGGCGCGGGCACGGCCCAGCAACTGGGACAAAGTTTCCGCATCAGCCCCTGCTGCTTCAGCTTGGGCAACCGCTTGAAAAAAATCATTTTTGAGCAAGCGAACGGGAACCAATTTTTTCAAACTCAGTTGGGTATCGCCCTCTTCGGCAGCCAATACGGCTGCTTTGAATGCTGCATGCGATGAAGCTTCAGGTGTACACACAAACCTGGAGCCTACTTGCACCCCATCGGCCCCCAAAACCATGGCAGCCAACATTTGTTGGCCCGTGGCGATGCCCCCAGCAGCCAACAAGGGAATGTCAATGGCGGCCCTGACCGCCGGCACCAAGACCATGGTGGTGGTTTCTTCTCGGCCATTGTGCCCACCTGCTTCAAATCCTTCGGCCACCACGGCGTCGCAACCCGCTGCTTGCGCTTTGGCGGCAAATTTACTGCTGCTGACCACGTGTACTACTTTGGCTCCTGCTGCTTGCAAAGTGGGGGTCCAAGTTTTGGGATTGCCCGCACTGGTAAAGACCACGGGTACTTTTTCGCGCACCAATATCTCCATGATTTTGTCCATCTCAGGATAGAGCAAGGGCACATTGACGCCAAAGGGTTTGTGGGTGGCTGCGCGGCATTTTTGGATGTGTTCTTCCAAAACAGCTGGGTACATGCTCCCTGCCCCAATGATGCCCAATCCCCCCGCCTGACTAACGGTACTGGCCAAGCGCCAACCACTGGCCCAAATCATGCCGGCTTGTACCAAGGGGTATTCAATGCCAAACAATTGACAAATGCGGTTTTGGGCAAAAAGGGGAGCGGGCATGCAGCTTATTTGTGTAAGTAAAAAGAATTGGCTTGGGCCAAACAAGTGACGGTTAAATCGTTGATGCAAACATGGGCTGGCAATTGGGCTAAGTACAAGGCAATCTCGGCGACATCTTGGGCGGCCAAGGGTTCATATCCTGCATAGACCTGACTGGCTTTTTGGGTGTCGCCCTTGAAGCGAACGGTAGAAAATTCAGTGTCTGCCGCTCCGGGATGGATCACGCTTACTTTGATGCGGTGGGGCAAGAGGTCGATGCGCATGGCTTTGCTCAAAGCATCCACCGCGTGTTTGGACGCACAATAGGCATTGCCGTCTTTGTACACTTCTTTACCTGCTGTAGAGCCAATGTTGATGATGTGGCCCGATTGGCGCGCCACAAAACCGGGTAAGAGGGCTTTGGTGACATAGATCAAACCTTTCACGTTGGTATCAATCATGGTTTCCCAGGCCAAATCAGCGTTCTCAAAAGAATCTCGGCCCAAAGCCAAGCCAGCGTTGTTCACCAAAACATCAATGGCCTGCCAATCTGTGGGCAAGTTTTGTAAAGTGCTGAATACTTTTTCTTTGTCTTTTACATCAAAGACCAAGGGCAAAACGCTGGCGCCTTTGGCGGTGAGGGCAGCCGCTAAGTCAGTTAATTTTTGGGCGCGGCGTGCGGTCAGGATCAAGGACCACCCAGCTGCAGCAAACACATGGGCCATGGCTTCTCCAAATCCGGAACTGGCGCCG
>RDYY01000246.1 GCA_004293505.1 Sphingobacteriia bacterium
GGCCTTGATGTCTTGAAAGAAGCCCAATTGTTCCTTGGCACTGAATTGATAGGCAAATAGCCGGCGTTCTTGTGGACCATAGTACCACTCAGCAAAAGCTGGTAGGCCGCTGGTTTTTTCTGTTAGCCGATCATAGCGAGGAATGTCCGAGCTAGTAGACAACTGCATGTTCAACAGGTGCTTGATTTTGGCATTGGGCTGGAACAGGATTTTCTGGGTGATATCGGTTTGTTTAAAGGCCGATGACACTTGTTGATCGGGATTGGGATTGGGCACCACCACATCGGTATTGCCCACCCTTTGTACCAAAAAATCCTTTCTGCCAAATTGTGGATAGGCATCCCTTCGGTTTTTGCCTTGGATGGCATCTCCAAAACTACCCACGGTAACAGAACTAAAAGAAGCCCATTTTTTGCCACTGAAGTGAAGCTGCACATTTCCACGTTGTTCATCAATGGCCGAAGTGTAGCGAAGGGTTGCTGCACCATGCCACTCGGTTTTACCGGATTGGCTCAACTTTGGATCAGTAGTGAACATGCTGACTACCCCACCCAAAGCATCACTACCATACAAAGTGGAAGAGGGACCATAAAGGATTTCCAATCGGTCCAAGACCATGTTGTCAATGGTGATCACGTTTTGCAAATGCCCTGCCCGGTAAATGGCGTTGTTGAGGCGAATGCCATCCACCATCAGCAAAATGCGACTGGCTTCAAAACCCCGGATCACAGGGCTGCCACCACCTTGCTGGCTTTTCTGCACAAACAGCTTACCCGATTGGGTCAAGACATCGGCCACATTGGGCTGTAATTGCAAAAGATTCTTGGACCTGATCTGGTCTACCTGTTGGGCAATGCGTTGGTATTTTTCAGAAAATTTTTGTGAGCTCACCACTACTTCTTTCAAAGAAGTGGGGGCCAACAAACTGGTATCAGACAGGGGTTTGGTTTGGGACCAAACAGTTTGGAGGGCCATGGACAAAGCCATGCCCAGTAGGAATTTGGGTTGCATAAAAACAATTGGGTTACCGCGCGGCTGCGCCGCGCGCAATGGGTTGTCAACAAAAACCTAACCCATTGCGGGAGGGGGCACCCAAAAACCATGTGGTCTGTCCAATAAAGCAATCGTATCCAAAGCATTGAAAGCTTTGATCCCTGCTGTTTCAATGGGACGCCAGTCAAAAAAAGAGAGGAGGCTGGGGGATTGCAATTGCAAAAGGTGCAAGAAAAGTTGTTGCCCTTTACTGGATGTTGTGTTGGCATCCAGCAAATGGTCCAATGCTTTTTCTGCTTGGTCAAAAAGTCCCACCAAACGAACTTTATTGCCCGGCAATGCCTGCATGGTTTTTACGTCAAAGCGTTCACCCTGCCAACTGATTTCCTTTCCCTCTTCTAACCAGACCAATTGCGAAAGGGGAATGTCCAGACTTTGCAGCGATGCTGATTCCAAAGCCTCTTTTTGGGCATGGCGAATCTGCCAACGCTCCACAGGAATCCAGGACAAGCGCCCAAAAGGCGCTGCCAGCAAAAGAAACAAACAAAATGCTATGCAGCGTTGGGGCAACATGGCTTATTTCTTCTTCAACACCAAACTATCGGCTGGATAACGGGCTTTGATGGTGTCCCGCACCGATTGGCACCAAGCAGTAAACTGGGCTTTTTCTTCATCGGTCAAGCGCGCAGCAGCATGGATAGAAGTATAAGCAGCCATGGGCATGGCCCCGTCTTTTACTTCTTCTATGCATTCTTCCAATTTGTGGTTTTGTTTGGCAATGCGGTAACCAGCAAATTCATTGAAATTGAAATGTTTTTTTCCGTCTTTGACATGATCGGCCAACCACCAACCCACGGGCTGGATCTCACCGTACCAAGGCCATTCGGTCTTGTTGCTGTGGCAATCGGCACAGGCTTTGGTGATGATGGCTTGAACATTTTCAGGAACAGGATAAAGGGTGCTGATGTCTTTGCTGCGGTCTGCACTGGTATTTTTTTCAGGACGAAATCCTTGCAAGAGCAAGAAAACTACGCCCAAGGCAAGGGCTATTTTTTTGAACATGAGGGATGTTTTAGGTCAAGTGAAGAAAGTTAAAGTTAGGGATTCAACAAAACCTTTCCTGTCATTTCTGCCGGGATGGTCAAGCCCATTACCGACAAAATGGTGGGGGCCAAATCGCCCAATTTTCCTGGCGTTAATTTTCCTTGTGCAGGGGAGCTGATGTAAAACAATGGCACAGGGTTTAATGTATGTGCTGTGTTGGGGCTGCCATCGGCGTTTACCATGAAATCGGCATTGCCATGGTCGGCCGTCAAAAAGACCGCATACTGGTGGGCCAAAGCCCATTCCACCACTTGGCGCACACAGCCATCAACCGTTTCAGCAGCTGCTACCGCAGCAGAAAAAACGCCCGTGTGCCCCACCATGTCGGCATTGGCATAATTCAAACAAAGAAAATCGGGGTGGTTTTTTTCCAAGGCAACCAAGACGGCTGCGGTCAATTCGGGGGCACTCATGGCCGGCTGCAAATCATAGGTGGCCACTTTGGGTGAAGGCGCCATCACCCTTTCTTCTCCGGGAAAAACGGCCTCTCGGCCCCCACTGAAAAAGAAAGTCACGTGGGGATATTTCTCGGTTTCTGCAGCCCGCAGTTGGGTTTTACCTGCATCGGCCAATACTTCTCCCAGCGTATTGTTGAGGTTATCGTTTTCAAAAATGACCGACACGTTTTTAAAATTTTGGTCGTAGCGGGTCATGGTGGTATAGTGCAAAGACAGCTTGTGCATGCCCTGGTCAGGATGGTCTACTTGGGTCAAGACCTCGGTGATTTCTCGGCAACGATCGGTGCGAAAGTTAAAACAGATGACAACATCCCCATCGGCAATGTGGGCCAAGTCATGGCCGGCTGCATCGGTGATGATGGTAGGCAAGAAAAATTCGTCGGTTGTTCCAGCAGCATAAGCGGCTTCCAATGCGGCAACGGCAGAAAGGGCCCGGGGTGCTGTGCCGCCCGTTAATGCTTGATAAGCCAAAGCCACCCTTTCCCATCTTTTGTCTCGGTCCATGGCATAATAGCGGCCAGAGACACTGGCGATTTTGCCTTTCCCATCGGACAAAAATTTCTCCAAATCGGTCAAATAGCCCAACCCACTCTTGGGGTCGGTGTCGCGTCCATCGGTAAAAGCATGTACAAAAACTTGTTCAACCCCTTGTGCATGGGCTGTATCCAACAAGGCTTTCAGGTGAGCCGTGTGCGAATGAACGCCCCCATCACTCACCAATCCCATCAGGTGTAATTTTTTTCCGGGCGCTTTGGCTTGGGCCCAACAGTCCAATAAAACCGGGTGTTGGGCCAATTCTCCCGATCGAATGGCCACATGAATGCGTTGCAATTCTTGGTACACTACCCTAGTGCCCGTAGAGGGAAGAAACAAAAGGGGTTTGTGCTTGTTGGATGGCATCGGCACTGGGTATTTGTCCCAATCCCCAACCATCCATGATGATCAACATGGCTTTCTGACTCATGGCTTAAAGGTAAAACAAAGCAAGTTTGGCCCATTTTTTGCAACAAGAAAAGCATGAAAAACTTCCTCTTGGTTATGTTAAGCCTGGTTTTGTCCGTTGGAGCGATGGCGCAATCGGAAACCGATGGCTTGGTCAATGCCTTGAAAAAAGCGGATTGGTCGGGTGTGGAAGCACGCATGGACGACATGGTTGACTTGAAACTATTGGACAAAGACGAATTAAAAAACATGAGCCGCACCCAGGCATTGGTGGCGTTCAAACAATTTTATGCCGAACGCGGCATTCGCCAATTTGACAAACTTTCGGAAGGTGGCCGGGGCGGCATGGTGTATTTGGTGGGCAAGCTCAGCGATGGCAACAAGTCTTACAACCTTACTTTACAATTGAGACAAAAGAATGGCCAATTGGTCATCATCACCCTGCGCGTAAGCTGATTCTGGATTAGTTTTGCAGCATGTTGGCAAACAACCCCGATTTGATTACCCTCATTGAACGCGCTTTGGCCGAAGACATTGGCGAAGGTGACCACAGTACCCTTTCTTGCATCCCTGCCCACCAATGGGGTGAAGCCACTTTGAAAATCAAAGAAGACGGCATACTGGCGGGGATGGAATTTGCCGCTGCAGTTTTTTTACACTTGTCGCCGGCAGCCCATTTCGCGGCCCACAAAAAAGATGGGGATCCCATGCAAGCGGGGGAAACAGCCTTTGTGGTATCGGCCCCCGTTCACACCATTTTACAAGCCGAAAGATTGGTCCTCAATGGCATGCAGCGCATGAGCGGCATTGCTACTTTGACCCACCAGTACAGCCAAATCCTGGCCCCCTTTCATACCCGACTCTTGGACACCCGAAAGACCACACCCAATTTTCGGCTCTTGGAAAAAGAAGCCGTTCGGATTGGCGGCGGTACCAACCACCGCATGGGACTCTATGACATGATCATGCTCAAAGACAACCAC
>RDYY01000247.1 GCA_004293505.1 Sphingobacteriia bacterium
ACCAAGTCCTTTCCAATGGTACCCGTTCCGCCGGCCAGTAAAATATGGTGTTTCATGTGTACAATGATTAAAACGTCCCGTTGAACGAATGGTTGCCGATGTGATGAAATAATGTTTCAAAACCAATCCACCCATCTTTTGGCTGAGCGGCCCCAAATAAAATACCCCCGCTGGGCGAGGGTATTTGTTCAGCACTATATGGGTTGGGTTAGTCCGGTTTTTTTCCGTCCAGGAAAGTATTGATTTTGGAAATGGGGAATTGGTCGTTGTTCTCTTGCTTTCCTACGGTATAACGGCTGTAGAAATTTTCAGCAGAGGTCAGGGTGTTTCCAAACAGGTCAATCTTTTGGCGGATATAGGCGGGGACAGCATCGAACTCGTCGTTGATTTCTGATTGGCTGTTCACGTTGTAAGAAATGTTGCGCAATTTTTGGATGCGTTCTGCGGCTCTTCTTTTTTGTTCTTCTGCATCGTCCAAAGCTGCGTCTTGCAAATAAGGCTGAGCAGGTGCTGGTGCGGGTTCCGGCTCTCCTTCGCGCATCACCAATTGCATTTCTTCAGCAGCTTCTGCTGGTGCTTCTACTGGTGGTGGTATGCTGGCAACTGGTTCAGCTACTGGCTCTTGTACAAAGGGCTGTAAAGATTCAGGCAATTCTACGCGTTGGGGCGGAGGCGTTGGCGGTGTAACGGTAGTAAAACGGGGTGCAGCCAGTGGTGCAGGACTTTCTTGTCCTGGGGTTTCAGGGGCTGAGGACAAAGGATTTTGCTCTGCTGCAGCATAGATTTGAGTGGGCTTGTTCAGACCCGTGTAACTGGCCAAAAAAGGAGATTCTAAAGGCGCTGAAACAGGCACATCAACAATGGGTTCTGCTGGTGATGTAGGTTCCACAGGTGCAACGCTTGGGGTGCTATTGAATTCCCATTCCAACACCAAAGATTCGCGGGCTTCCAAGGCTTCAGGTTGAGCAGCCTCTTCTTCTACCACGGCATCCATGAAGTGGATGTTGGCAAAAACAGGGGCAGCTGGTTCCTCTTCTAGCGTAGGCAGCAGGGCCGATTCGGCTTGGCTCAAGGGCGTGGCTTCTATCATGGGTTGCACCATTGCTGGGCTGGGGTCTTGTGCTCCAGTTTGTACCAAGTTGTCTTGGTGGGCAAGCGTTTGCAAAGTAGGCGCTTCTGCAACGGGAGCAGCCATTGCCACAACAGGGGCAGGTGCAACTGGGGCAGACTGCAAATTCAGCGGAACAATGGGTTGTTGAAATGGATTCAAATCCAAGTCCAGGACCATTTTCTCGGGAGCAGGCTCTGCTTTGGGCTTGGGTTTGGGTTGGGCAAAAGGATCACGGGCTTCATAACCAGTGGCCACCAAAGTGATGCCAATTTTTTGTCCCAAGGAAGGATCGTAACCCATGCCCACAATCACATCGGTGTTTTCACCCGCTTGCATGCGCAAGTAGTTGTTGATGGTTTCCATCTCATCCATGGTGCATTCAAATTCACCTTCGGCACTGTTGATGTTGATGAGGATCCACTTGGCCCCGCTGATGTCGTTGTCGTTGAGCAAGGGAGAAGACAAAGCTTCTTCAATGGCCAACTGCGCGCGGTTTTCGCCTTCCACTTCGGCCTTGCCCAAAAAGGCAGAGCCGCCGTTTTTCATGACAGTGCACACATCGGCAAAGTCTACAATGATGTGACCCTTGCTGTTGATGACATCGGTAATACACTTGGCTGCTGTGGCCAAGACGTTGTCGGCTTTGGCAAAAGCATCTTTCATTTTGAGGTTACCATATTGCATCCGCAATTTTTCGTTGCTGATGATCAAGAGGGTATCTACATGGGGACGCAGGGCTGCAATGCCTTCCTCTGCTTGCTTTTGGCGACGGGGTCCTTCAAAAGCAAAAGGCGTTGTCACAATCCCTACGGTGAGGATATTGAGTTGTTTGCAGATTTGGGCTACAATGGGCGCACCGCCGGTACCCGTGCCACCACCCATGCCTGCTGTGATGAAAGCCATTTTGGTGTTGACTTCCAAAATGCGCTTGATTTCTTCCAATGATTCTTCGGTGGCTTTTTTGCCCACTTCAGGATCGGCACCCGCTCCCAAGCCTTGGGTCAAATGGGGTCCCAACTGTATCTTGTTGGGAATGCCACTTTGTTCTATGGCTTTGGCATCGGTATTACAAATGATGAAGTCTACACCTTCGCTGTCTTGGGCAAACATGTAGTTGACGGCATTGCTGCCACCGCCGCCCACACCCAATACTTTGATAATGGATGATTTTTGTTTGGGCAGATCAAATTGAATCATAGGTCAGGTTTTGGGTTAGTCAATCAAAAGGTCAACAAAACGGATCAAACGGATAAACAGATAAACTAAATGACTTTGTCTTCTTCTTCTTTGAACAATTCAATGAGGTTGTTTTTCATCTTGTCCCAGATGCCTATGCGACGTGCAGGTAGGCCTTTGCTGGCAACAGTTTCGGCCTTTTCTTGTACGGGTTCTGGTACAACAATGGGCTGATCTGTTTTTACCAAACTTTCGGGTACAGCTACTTTTCCCGTTTGCTCGGTAAAGACTTTGTGTTGGTGAGCTCATCAATGTGGTTGACCGCCAAATGCTCGTTGGGCAAACCAATGCGGGCATTTAAACCAGTAGTGTATTCGGTCAGTTGGATCAAGTGTTTCAGCTGAGAGCCCCCACCCGTTAAGATGATGCCACCATTTAAGGTGCGGCTGTCCAATCCTACTTGCTTTAAATGATAGGTAACAAAATCCAAGATTTCTCCCATGCGGGCTTGGATGATGCTGGCCAAATTCTTGACACTGATTTCTTTGGCAGGCATGCCTTTTAAGCCAGGGATGGTAATGTAGGCATTGGGTTTGGCGGCATCGGCCAAAGCAGAACCAAACTGCACTTTCATGGCTTCGGCTTGGCTTTTGAGTACGCCCAATCCCAGTTTGATGTCATTGGTGATGTTTTCGCCACCAAAAGGAATCACCGCAGTATGTTTCAGGATGCCTTCGTGGAAGATGGCCAAGTCAGAAGTACCGCCACCAATGTCTAAGATGGCTACCCCTGCTTCCATGTCTATGTCGCTCATGACAGCACTGGCAGAAGCCAAGGGCTGTAAGACCAAGTCTTTGGTGAGCAATCCAGACCGTACAACCGCCCGGTTGATGTTGCGGATGGCATTGCGGTCGCCTGTGATGATGTGGAAATTAGCCCCCACTTTTACCCCGTTGTAGCCAATGGGATCTTTTACATTTTGCAGCCCGTCCACATTAAAGTCTTGGGGAATGACGTCAATGATTTCGTCTCCTGCTGGTATAAAAGTTTTGCGCTGGTTTTTGATCAGTTGCTCAATTTCTGCCCTTTGGATTTCCAATTCGGCATCCTGGCGCACAATGTCCCCACGGGTTTGCAAGCTCTTGATGTGGTGGCCTGCAATGCCTACGTATACTTCTTTTACTTCTAAGTCGGGATTGCTCTGGTGACAATTGTCCAAAGCCTGTTGAATGGCTTTGATGGTTTGGTCAATGTTCAGCACCTGTCCATGTTGAACGCCATTGCTGTTGGCACGGCCAAAGCCCAAGATTTCCAGCTTGCCAAATTCGTTTTTGCGACCGGCAATGGCAGCAATTTTGGTGGTTCCAATGTCCAGACCAACAATGATGGGCGCTTCATTGTGATTCATAAGGTATTTCTTTTAAGGTTTAACGTAATTCAGGTGTTGATATTGTAATTGAGTCGGAAAAAACAGGTGGATTCCAGTTGGAACGCACACCCACAATTTGTCCTTGGAAACGCAAGTCCAGGACTTTGTAGCGCAACATTCCCTTTTGTAACCAAGCACCTGTATAAAAAGCCGATAGTTTGGAAAGTTTTTCTGCCAGGTTTTCTGTTGTACCCAAGCGAATGGTGTGAAGGCCAATCAAGGGCAAGAGTTCATAGTTTTTTTCGGGCAACAAAGCCACTTGGGCAATTTGGGCATTCAAAAAAGAATCTTTGGCCAATTGCCTGGCCAAGACTACCATGTCTTTGAACAAAGCCGTGTCGTTTTTTTGTTGGGGCTCAAAGCCCGTGATGACCGGCACCCGGGCCGTCATTTTATCGCTCAAAGGCAAGCGAAATCCCGTGCTGTCCAAATAAAAAGAAACTGCACTGGAATCAAAGACCCTTACCACAGGCTGTCTTTCTACCAAACCCACTTGTAAAACCTGGTTGTTGTCTATAAAAAGTTGTGCCTGGCTGACCCAAGGATTTTTTTCGACCAAGTTTTCCAATTCCCGCAAAGGAACCAGGTGTCGGGGTTTGTTGTGGATGCGCTGCGCATAACCAATCAGGTTTTTGAGTTCGTTCTCATCTATGAAAAGATGTTCTTCCCCACCTTGGATGTGGATTTCAATTCCCTTGATCCGGTCCGCATTTTTATCTTGCCGGGCCGCCAAGGTTAACCAAGCCGCACCCACCAAGAGCAGGAGCCAAAAAGCATGGGTAAGCCCTCTCAGCCACAATTTTTTGTTCCACTTGCTCATGGGGTGGAAAGGATTTTGGCGGTAAGGGTAATTTGGGCATCAATGTCACCTGCCCCTGCCATGACCAATAAACGCGGCCGCTGGGTGGTAGCCCATTGTTGAAAAGCTTCTTTGCTCATCACCTTTTTGTGGGGATGGTTAATTTGGTCCAACAACCATTCGCTGGTGATGCCCGGCATGGGCAGTTCTCGGGCAGGATAGATGGGCAACAAAATCAGTTCATCGGCCAAAGCCAAGACTTCGGCAAAACCCTTGGCTTGATCGGCTGTTCGGCTGAACAAGTGGGGCTGAAAAACAAGGGTAAAGGGTTGGTCTGGGTATAGGCTGCGCACCCCACTGATCAAGGCCCGCAACTCATCGGGGTGGTGGGCATAATCATCAATAATAGTGTGGTCTGCTGTTTTGAGGGCGTATTCAAATCGGCGCCTTACTCCTTTGTAATCGGCCACTGCAGCCCGAATGGCCTCAGCATCTATTCCCAAAATTTGCGCCACAGAAATGGCGGCCAACATGTTGTCTAAGTTGTGCAAACCACCCATGTGGAGCACCATGTTTTGAATGGCCCCTTCGGGCCCCTGCATACTAAAACGATAGCTGCCGTTTTCTACCGACCATTGGGTGATGCTAACCCCTGCATCCTGTTTGTTCCAATGGTAGTGGCGCACATGGGTACCCTGCAATTCAGTACCACGGGGCATACCTGCTTTGGCCAGCAAATGCCCACCTGGCTTGATTTGGCCACTGAAAGCAATGAAAGCTTCTTCTACTGCAGCTGCCGTTCCATAAATGTCCAAATGATCAGGATCCATGGAAGTGATGACGGCGATATCGGGGTGGAGTTTTAAAAAACTGCGGTCGTATTCATCGGCTTCCACCACCACTACGTTGTTGGGGCTGCTCCAAAAATTGGTCTGGTAATTGGCCGAGATGCCCCCCAAAAAAGCGTTGCAGCCATAACCCGTGTGGCGCAACAAATGGGCAATCATGGAAGTAACTGTTGTTTTGCCATGGGTACCCGCCACACAAATGTTGAAACTGTTTTGGGTAATCCATTGTAAGACATCGCTGCGCTTGACCACGGTGTATCCCGCTTCGCGGTAAAAATTTAACTCGGCGTGGTCTTTGGGAATGGCGGGCGTATACACCACCACTTGAGCCTCCCGCGGACAGGTATTTGGATTGTCGTCAAAATGCACGCCAATGCCTTCGGCTTCCAGGGTTTGGGTGAGCACGGTTGGGGTTTTATCGTAACCACTTACCACTGCTCCCTTGGATTTAAAATAACGGGCCAAAGCACTCATGCCAATGCCCCCTATGCCAATGAAGTAAATGTTTGATATGTTGTCGCGGGTAATCATTTCAAATGCGAAAGAATGTGTTGGGCAATGCGTTGATCGGCGTCGGTAATGGCCA
>RDYY01000472.1 GCA_004293505.1 Sphingobacteriia bacterium
TTACCAACGCACATATATTAGTAAAAGGAAGTAGAAGCACCAAAATGGAAAAAATACTTCAATAAATTACCCACACATGCCCAAAGCTTCCACTTACCTTACCAATATTTTGCAACTGCAATGCCCACGCTGCCGAGAAGGAAAATTATTCAAAGGCAAAAATCCTTACAATTTCAAAACCTTCATGGATATGCACGACGCCTGTCCCGTTTGCCAGCAACCCACCGAAATAGAAGTAGGTTTCTACTATGGCACTGGGTATGTAAGCTATGCCTTAACGGTGGCACTATGTGTAAGCACTTTTGTGGCTTGGTATGTGCTGATAGGTTTTTCCTTTAGTGAAAATGCCATTTTTTACTGGCTGGGTGCCAATGCCGTACTTATTTTAGCGATGCAACCATTGCTAATGCGTTTTTCAAGAGCGGTGTGGCTTAGCTGGTTTGTGAAGTACGATAAACATTGGAAAAAACACGCCCCGGAAAACTATGAACGAGTGAATGATCAATTCAAGCATGGTTGGTAAAGAACATTTTCTGGCTTGGGATAGGCGTAGTTTCAGCTCGCTAATTCTTTCATAGTTTGAAAACATAGTATCATTTTCTTCGACAATTGACCTATAAAACAACTATACTATGAAAAAAGTATACACTGCAGTAGCCATGGTATTGGCCATGTATAGTTGCCAAACCAATCAAATAACCATCATTGAGGGCGACTTGTACTTTAAACTAGTAGACCTACCAAGTTTATACGAGGTACCCGATAGTATAGCCACGAAGTTGGAAACCAGTATTAGAACGGTACAAAAAGATAGTTTGACTACGCTGGATAGAAACGTGTACAACCAGCTACAATTCTTGGATGATAACCAGCTGCTTCGAAAACCATTTATACGCGTACAAAAAGATAGTTTGACTACGCTGGATAGAAACGTGTACAACCAGCTACAATTCTTGGATGATAACCAGCTGCTTCGAAAACCATTTATACGCCTTCGGCAGAATGATGGAAGAATATTACTGGTGTTTGTAGAACCTAGCGATTACGAAAAACTACGGAAATACCATCACCAAGAGTTAGTTCGTACCCATAAAAAAATTAGCGTTACGGCAAAAGTGGAAAGAGTTAAAAATAACACCCTCAACTTTTATAAAGCCTCCCATCCAATCACCCTGCAAGAGACCGATGGCATTACTTACTGGAACAAATAAGCCCAACTGTATGGAAATAAAAAACGCCTAAGATGTATGATCCTAGGCGTTTCTAGTATAGCTAGTAATTACCTTATCGAGCAATATTTACCGCACGTTTTTCACGAATAACGGTTACTTTGATTTGACCGGGATACACCATTTCCGTTTGAATTTTTTGAGCAATATCAAAGCTTAATTTATCGCTGTCGCCATCCGATACCTTATCGGCCTCTACGATCACCCGTAGTTCTCTACCAGCCTGTATAGCATAAGCTTTTTCTACACCTTGGTAAGCACCAGCTAGTGTTTCTAAATCTTTTATACGCTGAATGTACTGCTGCATTATTTCACGGCGGGCACCAGGGCGGGCACCGCTAATGGCATCGCAAGCTTGGATGATGGGTGATATGATGAACGTCATTTCCATTTCATCGTGGTGAGCGCCGATAGCGTTTACAACCGCAGGGTTTTCACCGTATTTCTCCGCCAATTTTGCTCCTAACAAAGCGTGGCTCAATTCTGTTTCTTCATCGGGTACTTTACCAATATCGTGTAACAAACCTGCA
>RDYY01000167.1 GCA_004293505.1 Sphingobacteriia bacterium
TTGGCCATGTTGGGCCTGTCTCTTTTTGTGGTGGGCCAAAACTGGGCCCTTGAACAATACCGGCCATCCGATGGCAAAAAACAGGTGATAAAAGTGGGCGATAAAGTCTTGATCAGTTTTGACCAAAGGAGCACAGAAGCCAGCAACAGACCTTCCGATATTTTCATCAACAGCACAGACACCACCACAACCCAAATCAACTTAAAAGCCCGCATCACGGGCATCACGCCTACCACCATCTTGTTCAAAGACCGCACAGAACAGGGGCAAAGAGAAATGCGCATTGATAAAATTACTGGCTTGCGCAGGCTGGCTTTGGGCAAACAAATCTTGCGTGCCACGGGTCAGGGTCTTGGTTATTTGTCCCTGGGCTTTGCTGTTGCCTATGTAAACCAAAACTTGTGGAGTGCCTTGGTTTACCTGGTAGGTGGATTCAGTTTGATTGCCGTAACCACCGATGAGTTTGCGCCCAAATACAAAACAGATTGGCGCATCAGGGTGGTGCCCATGGACAGCAAAACCAATTAGGGGGGCAGTTGGGCAAAAGCAGGGTCTGGGCCCATAAAAAAAGGAACCCCGAAGGATTCCTTTTTATCTTGAATAGCAAGGGGAATTAACCCAGCGCTACGCGCTTGAATTCGGAAACGGTTACGTCACCAGCAGCTTTCAAATAAGCTTCAACGGTGATGGAACCATCTTTTACAAAAGCTTGGGCAGTGAGGGTGTTTTCTTTGAAGAAAGCATTCAATTTACCTTCGGCAATTTTGTTGATCATCTCATCGGGCTTGCCAGCCATTTTGGGATCGGCCTTCATGGTTTCAACCACAATGGCGCGCTCACGCTCGATGGTTTCAGCAGGAATGCTGTTGGCGTCAACAGCCAAAGGATTCATGGCAGCAATTTGCATGGCCACGTCTTTGCCCGCTTCTTCGGCAGCTTTGTTCAAGCCCACCAATACACCCATGCGGTAAGCACCGTGGATATAAGAAGCCACATAGGGGGCTTCGATGCGCTCAAATTTGGCGATGCCAATTTTTTCACCAATAGCAGCCAACTTATCGTTGATCATGTCGGCTACTTTGGCGCCATTGATCAATACTTCGTTCAGCTCTTCTGTGCTCTTAACATTGTTGGCCACGGCGGCGTCTGCAATAGAGGCAGCGAAAGCCACGAAATCGGCGTTCTTGGAAACGAAATCGGTTTCGCAGCTGATGCACACCACAAATCCTACTGTGTTGTCAGCAGAAGTTTTGGCGATGATCACACCTTCTTTGGCTTCGCGGTCGCTGCGCTTGGCAGCAACTTTCTGGCCTTGCTTGCGCAACCAGTCAATGGCGGCTTCAAAATCTCCGTTGGTCTCGGTCAATGCTTTGCGGCAGTCCATCATGCCCGCACCAGTTGCCTGGCGGAGTTTGTTGATGTCGGCAGCGGTTATCGTTGCTGTAGTAGACATAATCTTCAGTCTTTTAATGTAAATAACAAATCTGCATCCCTTTCGGGAATGAATGGGTTAAGTTATTGTCAACAAGCCAGTCTTCGCTTAGCGAGGACCGCCTGTGGCAGGACGACGGTTTCCGGGAACACGGCGCTTGGGCGCACCACCAGGACCACCTGCAGCAGGGGCACCAGCACCACGGCCTCTTCCACCACGACCAGCTTCAGACTGGGCTTCTTGTTCCAAGCGGCGGGCTTTGGCTTCGTTCTCGTTGTTGCTGTCATCAGACTCATCTTCGTCCTTGGACGCTTGGCGCTCGGCCAAACCTTCTGCAATGGCAGCGGTGATGTAGTTGGTGATGATGGCAATGGATTTGGTCGCATCGTCATTAGAAGGAATAGCAAAATCAACTTTGTTGGGATCGCAGTTGGTATCCACCATGCCAAAAGTAGTGATGCCCAAACGCTTGGCTTCGGCCAAAGCAATGTGCTCGTGACCAATGTCTACCAAGAACAAAGCTGCGGGCAAACGACCCAATTGGGCAATACCACCCAATACTTTCTCCATCTTGTCCTTGTCGCGGCTGAGGGTCAATTTTTCTTTTTTGGTCAGGCTTTCTGCGCTGCCATCGTTCAACATTTTTTCAATGCTCTGCATTTTCTTCACGCTCTTGCGAACCGTGTTGAAGTTGGTGAGCATGCCACCCAACCAACGTTCTGTGGCATAGGGCATGTTCACGCGCTGGGCACATTCTGTAACGATTTCCTTGGCCTGCTTTTTGGTGGCAACAAACATGATTTTCTTACCGCTTTTGGCGATTTGTTTCATGGCGGCAGCTGTCTCTTGCAGGTAATCCACGGTTTTGTTCAAGTCAATGATGTGAATCCCTTTCTTCTCGGCGAAGATGTAGGGCAACATCTTGGGGTTCCACTTCTTTTTCAGGTGGCCAAAGTGTACACCGGCCTCCAGTAATTGCTGTTGTAATGAAGTGTTATTTTCCATGTTAGTGTATTGTAGATTGAGGTAAATGAATAAGGATTAACGCTTGCTGAACTGGTAGCTGCGACGGGCTTTTTTGTGACCGAATTTCTTGCGTTCAACACCGCGGGGGTCACGCTTGAGTTGACCAGCTGCTTTCAGGGCAGGACGGAACTCAGGATTTACCTCGAGGAGGGCGCGGGCAATGCCCAACTTAGCGGCTTCTGCCTGGCCTTTCAATCCACCACCGGTTGCGTTGATGATGATGTCGAATTTGCCCAGCATGTCTGCTGTTTTCAGGGGAGCTTCCACTTGGTTTTGCAAATAAACCAGGGGGAAATAAGCTTTGTAGTCCTTGTCGTTGATCGTGATTTTACCATCGCCCTTGCTGATGAAGACGCGGGTTACGGCTTCTTTCCGGCGACCAACTGCATTTTTTTGTTTTTCCATTGTAATGGTGATTATGCTCCGGTTTTATCCGGAAAAAGGTTTAGAATTTGAGGTCTTTGGGTTGTTGAGCACCGTGGGGATGGGTGGCAGCAGCATACACGAACAATTTCTTGATCATTTTGCGGCCCAAACGGTTTTTAGGCAACATGCCTTTTACCGCTCTTTCCATCACTACTTCAGGACGACGCTTCAGCAAATCGCCAGCAGCTTCTTCTTTCTTACCACCGGGGTAGCCAGAGAAGTTAATGTATTGTTTTTGGTCCAACTTGTTACCGGTGAACACAACTTTGTCGGCATTGATCACAATCACATAGTCGCCACAATCAACGTGGGGTGTGTAATAAGCCTTGTTTTTTCCGCGCAAAACGGCGGCAATTTTGGAGGCAATGCGTCCGACGGTTTGATTAGTACCGTCCACAACATACCAGTTGTGCTGTACGGTAGCCGCATTTGCATGCTTGGTG
>RDYY01000473.1 GCA_004293505.1 Sphingobacteriia bacterium
GCCTATTAACGCTGCCCGTACCGGTGTAGGGTTGAGCGAAAACACCGTATCTACAATGCTTACAGCCGGGTTGGTTTTGTGCACCGCAGTAGCCAGGCTTGCTTTGTCTATCCTTAGCTTTAGCTTTTGCCAGCCATGTATGGTAAGCAAATAGGCTGCGAGTAAACAAGTAAGTACTACGGGAATCCACCGTTTTTTACGCATAAAAAAGTTGTGCGGCGAAGGTAATAACTAGCATGGAATTATTTTTTGGCTAAATACCGCTCAACCCTTTATTTTGCAACTGTTGACTGTAACAGGTCCGGGGGTTCGAATCCCTCTCTCTCCGCTCCTAAACAAAAAAGCTTCTAGTAATAGAAGCTTTTTTGTTTGTTAGGGTCTTGTAGAAAAATTATCCCATTATAACCGAACTAAATCGCCGAAGAAAACAGCATTAATAAATAGTTTTGAACTGCCTAGCCAAAATGCCCTAAAGTTCATATTATCGGCAAAGCTTATTACCCTGCCTCGGCCTACAGCATCTACATTTACTACGGCCGAGTTTTTTATCTTTCCTAAGTATTCCCTATACACATAGCCACTTTGTAATGGATTGTTGGTATACATAACAGGACTATCATACGCCTCGTTATTTTGATCCATAAAAAATGTGTTGCCTTTAAATACACTCAAATTAGCAGCCGGCAAGCCGTAAGCAAGTGGGTGAGTGGTATCGGCATTCGCTTCAAAAATAGAGCCTGTCATTTCTTTAGCCCGTTGCTCATCGGCACGTAAAAAATAGGGTAGGTTGGCGGTACTATCTTTCTTTTCTGCTTCTGGTTTAAAAAGCACTTTCGTAAGTCCATTTTGTGCTGCCCATTTGGCTGCATCTTCCGCTACTACTAAGGTTCCACCGTTTTGTACCCAAGTTTTTACGGCTTCTACAGTGCGTGCTGGCGTACTGCCATAGCTACCCGATGGAATGATTAACACATTGTATTTAGCAAGGTTTGCACTGCCCCAGCGGTCCCAATCTAAATGGGTTACCGGTATTTGGTAGCCACCGCAATTTTGGGTGTTTTTACATTGAGTAAACTACCGCTTCCTAGGTCGATTCCTTGCAGGGCTAAGCCTGTTTGTATACCGTAAATGGTTACACCCGTTTGCTTGGCCGCTTTTTGTAATATATCGGGTAATTGATTTACCAATCGTTGGTTTGCCTGCGGCGTAATAACAATGCTGCCATAGCCAAACTGTTTGGGTTGGTTGCCGCTTACTGCTGTAAACAGTTGGGTAGCCACTTTGGTAACTACACCCATTTTTTGTAATTGGTACAAAAGTTTAGGTGCTTGCAAGTGCTGCCAACTAAAGGCAAAACTCACTGCATTTTCAGCGTTCAATAAATCGCCATCGGTAGCTGGTAAAGTGGTTAACTTAATTCCTGTACTTTGGTTGGTAGTGCTTGCTGCATAAGGAATGCCAAAGGCTAAAGGTAC
>RDYY01000168.1 GCA_004293505.1 Sphingobacteriia bacterium
GACGCGCTTATACGCTACGCCCTCACTGCGGGACAAGACCACATAAGTATTGCTGCTCTTGAGTTCTTCCAGTCCATCCACTTTTTCTCCCACAATCACGCTCCCACTGGGAGTGGGCAACATAGAATCGCCAATGATTTCAAAAGCACGGTATTGACCCGGTGCCAACATGGGCAGGGTAAAAGTATTGAGCTCATCAATGAAATCGGGATCGGCATAACCGGTCATGTAACCCGCTGCTGCTTTCACAGGCACAAAACGGATTTCCTGGGTCTCGGCCACCATCTTTAGTTGTCGCCGTTTTTCCAAGTAGGAACCGCCTGCACGGGCTGTCTCGGCCAAGTCTTGGAACAAAAGTTCTTCCAAGCTCAATTTGAACAAATGACAAATTTGTTCTTGGACTTCCAACTTGGGCTCGGCCCTTTCTTCTTCATAAGCGCCCAACAAAGAGCGTTTGATGTTCAACTTGTTGGCAAACTCTTCTTGGGTCCAGCCGCGCAGCTTGCGCAAATAGCGTAGGTTCTTTCCGGCGTTTGACATAACTAATGTATTTAGCGCAATTTACTAAATGTTTTAGTATTTCCAAATAATTTTTATGCCCCCTGCCCTTGGCGTATTTTTCAGCCCTAAACTTTTTGCATGCGCACATCCCTCTTGGTGGCCCTCCTTGGCCTGGCCCACTGCTTTGCCTCGGCCCAAAAAACGATAAAGCCCTATCCCGACGAATTATTGGTGACCCCAGAGAAAAGCAATTTTGAAAAAACCACTACCCATGGCGAGCTCCTGCAATTCTTGGATCGCTTGGCTGCGCGGAGTCCCTACTTGCATAGAATTGTTTTGGGCAAAAGCCACATGGGCAAAGAAATTCCTTTGGTGATCTTGGCCAACCCTAAAATCACGAGTGCAGCAGAAGCCAAGGCTTCGGGCAAACCCGTGGTATATGTACAAGGCAATATCCATGCGGGTGAAGTAGAAGGAAAAGAAATCATTCAACAGCTCTTGCGCAGTATTCTGCTGGGGCCTGATGCCCATTTGTTGGACAACCAAATCTTGGTCTTTGTGCCGATGTACAACACGGATGGAAACGATAAAATGGCCAAGGGCCTGCGGCCTACCCAAGAAAACAGTCCTTTGGAAACCGGAGAAAGAGAAAACGGCCAGGGCTTGGACCTGAACCGAGACGGCATCAAAACCGAAGCACCTGAAACCCGTGCGTTGATGGACGTGATATTGAATGGTTGGGATCCGCAAATGATGGTGGATTTGCACACCACCAATGGCAGTTGGCACGGTTATTCTTTGACCTGGGCACCGGGTTATTTGTCGGCGGGAGAAGCAGGCCCCTACCACTATGTGAACGACAAGGTCTTGCCCAGCATCACCCAAAACCTGGACCGAAACCTAGGATTGAAGCTGGGGCCTTTTGGTGATTTTACCACCCGCGAAGGATGGCCACCCAAAAGGTTTTTCACTTATAACCATCATCCGCGTTACCTCATTAACCAGATGGGTTTGCGCAACCGCATGAGCATTTTGAGTGAAGCTTTTGCCCACGAGAGGTTTTACCAACGCATGCACAGCACTTATGCTTTTGTACACGAAATTTTAAGCTGGTGCAACCAACATGCCAAAGAGGTATGGCAGATCAATGCAGCAGCAGACAAAGCAGCCATGGAATCAGTGTTGCAAGGTGCGGGCAAAACCAAAAAAGGAGTGCGTTTTAAAATGGTGGCCCAGGCCAAGCCTTTGGCGCCTTTTAGGAGTTATGAGTTCCAGGCATTTACCACCGCTAATGGCAACACACAGTGGAACAGAACGGGACGCATTGTAAATTATGACAGTGTGCCTTATTATGCCGATTTCAAAGATACTTTAGCAGTGACCCTGCCCCGCGGATACGTGATACCCGCTGCTTTTGCGGCCGTGGCCCAACAAGTCAAGCAATTGGGTGGGCGGGTGGACACTTTGCGCAAAGCCACGGTTTTTGTGGGCGAGGAATTTCGCGTAGAACAATACACCAAGGCCAAGCGCGCATTTGAGGGCCACAACATGGCCAGTGCGGAAGGGGTTTATGCGCCGCGCGAATACAAAGCAGCTGCGGGTGATTTTTTGGTGGACTTGGCCCAACCCTTGGCCAATTTGTTGTTCTATGCACTAGAACCCCAAAGCGATGATGGGCTGCTGGTGTGGAATTTTTACGATGGTTTTTTTGCGGACAAAGATTTAACAAAAGGCCCACAAGCCTTTCCGGTGTTCCGCTACTTCAGCGAAAAAAACAACCTTAACTTGCAGCATGGCAAAAGCAAAAAGCAAAGCAAACAATAAGCCCGTTATCCTGGTCACCAATGACGATGGGTACAATGCCCCGGGCATCAAAGCCTTGGCACAAGCGGTGGAGGGATTGGGAAAAGTAGTGGTGGTAGCACCGGATAAACCCCAAAGTGGCATGGGTCATGCCATCACCATCGGCCAACCCTTGCGTTTGCAAAAAGTGCACCATTTTGGTAACTTGGAAGCCTATGCTTGCAGTGGCACGCCAGTAGACTGTGTAAAACTGGCCGTTGATAAAATCATCAAAGGCAAGCCAGACCTTTGTGTCAGCGGCATCAACCACGGGGCCAACCATTCCATCAATGTCATTTATTCTGGCACCATGTCGGCTGCTTTGGAAGCTTCTATTGAAAGCATCCCCAGCATTGGGTTCAGTTTGTTGGATTACAGCATTGAAGCCGATTTTTCGGCGGCTGCCCATTATGCCAAAGAAATTGTGCAACAACTGTTAAAAGGAAAATCCATTGACAAACACTTGTGTTTGAATGTGAACATACCTGCAGTCAAAAAAGAAATGATCAAAGGCATCAAGGTTTGTCACCAAGCTTATGCCAAATACGAAGAAAAATTTGATGAGCGCAAAGACCCCCATGGCCGCAAATATTTTTGGCTCACGGGTGAGTTTGTCAATTTTGACAAGAGCAAAGAAAGCGATGTCTGGGCGTTGAAAAACAATTATGTGAGTGTGGTCCCGGTACAGTTTGACCTGACCCACTATGCCCTCAAGAAAAAACTGGAAAAACAATTCAAATGATTCGTTTTTGGCGCAGCGATGACCAAAGACTAGGTGCCCTCTTGGGTTTGACAGCTCCTCTCTTGGGAACCCTGGGGTACTACCTCATTCGTTTCAGGCAATTCCCTTTTAGGGATTATTGGCGCGTACTGGGTGAACAAAGCAGTTTGTTGACAGGCGTGTTGAGCTTGGCCCTCTTGGTTTCTGTGGCTTGGTTTACCTGGTTCACCAATACCGAAAAACACAAAACCGCAAG
>RDYY01000169.1 GCA_004293505.1 Sphingobacteriia bacterium
GTCACTGGTATGGTGCGCGTAACAATGCCATTGGTTTGTTCATTGTTGCGGTCTTTGATTTCCAAATAGGCATTGGTGGCTCCAGTAGTGTTTTCTATGTTCAAGGTCAGGTTGTCCAAAATGCGGGCACCACTGGTCACATAGGTTTTGGGCAAATTCGTTTTGCCGCCTGTAGCTTGAAGGGGAAGGCCAGCTGATAATCTGGTGATGACATCAGCAGCCATCTCGCTCACCAAGCTGGGCGTACCACCCCAGAGTTGCACATTGTACATTTTTTCGTCGGCAACATAGTCTGCGTTCAACCACTTGGATTGGATGGTATAATTGTTTCTTCCGGCTTGTGCACCGACCACAAAACTGGTGGCATACTCAACATTTCCATCGTTGTTTTTAAGAGAGAACTGAATCAGTTCATATCCTTTTACGGTCATGGTAGAAATGGACTGCAGGGTATATCCTTTCAAGCGGTCACAAACGGGTTTGGTGTGGTTGTATACTTCCCCTTTTGTTTCGGTACCAAATGATACAGCTTTGGTAATGGTTTTTTCTACAAAATCATAGGCCAATACGTCTTGGGCATTGGTGATGCCCAAAATGTCTTTGGGGGTGGTTTCAAATGCTTTGTATGAGGTATTGCGAATGCTGGTCGGCAACACATCTTTTAATTTGAGGGCAGTACCTGTTGCCATGCTTTGTGCCGTGCGGTTCAAAGTACCTGTGCGCACTTCAGGCAAGCTGGCATAGTTCACGGGTCCATTTTCTCCTTTGATGGAACGATTGAAAACGCGTTGTGCAATGGCATCGCCCAATGACTTGCTCTCTACACCACCACCACCACCGGGGCCAACGGGTGTACCCAAGGTGACAAATCCACAATCTATACTGTGGTTGTTGTTGCCGGCTTCACCAGTAGATACAACAATATCAGCATTGTCCAACACCAGTTGGCCATCGCTGTCTCTTTCATCATCAAAAGGAGCCAGGCCACCATTGTCAGCAAGGGTCAATTGGTAAGGCGCCAAAGCTGTTTGTACGCTGCCCCCTTGTACATTGGGGATACGCACGGTGTAAGTAGCGTTGGGGGTGAGCCCTGCAATATTGTATTTCTGAGAGCCGGTTGAGGTCCGGGAAGGATCATTGGAGAAAATATAATTCCCTTCAATGTCTGTCACAGCTGTAGCGATAACAGATGCGCCAGACAACAATTGAACCGTAACGTTTTCTATACCTGATTCTTCGGCATCTTGTACCCCATTGGCATTGGCATCAAACCAAATGTGATTACCAATTTCAAGGGGAGCCGGTTTGGTAATGATTTCCAAATCACCCAACCCGTTTGCTTTACCAAAAACGCTGACGTCTGCACCTTGGTACAACACTTTACCATTTTTAGCAACACCTGTTGCGTTGTCATAGGTTCTGACACCTCCAGTAAACCAAGTAGTGATGGGGTCAAAAGCGGCAGCAATTAATTCTTTACCGGGGAACATGGCCAAACTACCCAAAGAGTTTTCTTCGTGGTCAATGTTTTCATTGCCAACAGTTGTTCCACCAATGCCCAAACTTCCTCCATATCCTGCTCTGAATCGGTCGGTAAAATAAAATTCACCACCGCCAGGGCCTTCAGTGTTACCCGCTCCTGCGGTAGTAAAATCACCTGCAGTACCATTGCTCTCCATGGTGAACAAGCTATAATCTCCGTTGGTATTACCGGCTTTCATGATGTCTCCTCCTGCATTACCAGTATACAAGGAAGAACCTGAAGTGCCCCGGTTGGCATTACCCGTTTGGCTACCGGTGCGGTCTGTAAGACCCAGGATCATGGAGCCATCGGCAGGATCAAATTCAATCCCAGTTAACATGGGCTGAGGATATATGGCTTTATCTGTTCCAGGAGGAATCAAAATTTCAGTAAAATTTCTGGCCCAAGGGTGCCAAGAGCCTTGACAGGTTGTAGCAGCTGCAATGGTACCATTGGGGTCTACATAGTTGGAATTTTTATTGACGGACCATCCTGTATTCATGTTGGCTCTCCTGTTGTAAGTGAGGGGAGCATTCAGAACTGTCGAGAAAGTGGCAGATCCTGGTGCTACACTGGCATCCACTTTCAACACAACGGCTTTTAATTCAGCCCGGTCAACTGTAGCACCACCTGGAGCCACCCCGTCCATGACCCCTCCAATGTAAATGGCACCACGGTAGAATTTTACACCGTAGGGGCGAAATGAAGCATTGGTTACATCGGCAATAGGGAAGGCATTGTATGCCACAATTTGGGAGGAAAGTGTAGGTGCTGTTCCATTGGCCCCCAATTCTACACGCCACAATTTGCGGTCATTTAAATTGATCAAATACAAATAACGACCATCGTCTGAAATGGTCATGCCGCCAATCCCTTTTTTACCGACTGCATCAAATGCCAAAGCATCATTGTTGGGTTGGTTGCGAGCGGCATTACCAGGCGCAAAACTGCGACCAGCCAAGGCAGCGGCACCTGCATCAAAAGCAGGATTGACGCTGTTGAGGTTGACAAAATTAGCAGTGCTGGCCGTGTTGGTTACTGTACTGGCATTATTGGTAACATACAAACCGTTGATGCCCAATGGGCCAAAACTGACATGGCGACGAACAGTAGCGGCGTAATACATTTTGTCGGCTTGCTTATTGTAAGCCGTTGCCCAAATGGCACCTGTTTGACCTTGTTTGCCCACAATGCTTGCAGCGGCAACCATGTCGTAGTTAAAAGCATAAATACCATCCCCTTCAGCTGCATTGGGCCAAGCACCAGGGACTGTATTGTCTCCATTGGTATAGCCAGGAATAACAATCCGGGCATTGGGATTGTCGCGGTAGTCTCCTGGATAGTTTACGCCATAATCTTTTCCGGTGGCAGGTGCAGTGGCTTTTTGCATGGCTGACTTGTTGTTGTTGCCATATGCACCGTGCTTATCCCCATTGGCCAAGCCCACAAATTCCAAGCGCACTTTGGTACCAGGGGCTATTTGGCCACTGGTAAACGAATAGGTACCCGTTGCTCCGGTTGTGGTGGTTGCCAATAAAACGCCAGCATTGTTGTAGGCATTTACGGTCATGTTCTTGACCAAAGGCTCGTTGTATCCCGCACCTGTTTGGCGACTGCCATTGGCATTGTAATCCCGGAATACCTGTCCACTTACTTGTGCACCCAGGTTTTGGTTAGCACCAAAGCTGAGCAGCAAAAGCAATGAATAAAATGCCTTGGTAGATTTGCCGAAGGATTCTTGTGTGTAAAATTTTGACATGTACATGCAGTTATTGTTCGCAATAAAAATGGGGGG
>RDYY01000170.1 GCA_004293505.1 Sphingobacteriia bacterium
GATCAAACTTTGGGTTAAAATTGAAAAATTACAAGCCCCCATTCCTCAACTGCAAGGCCGCGTTGGCATCAGTTTTGAAATCAACCGACATGAATTGGACCAAGCTGAGTAGCATCATTTTATTGGTGTTGTTGACCACCACAGTTGGCGCACAAGACAAAAATGTCTTGTTGAAAGAAGCCGAAAATTTTGAAAGGCAGCGCAACGAAGCCGAGGCTTTGAACAAGTACAAGGAAGTATTGGTCTTGGACCCCAGCAACGCCAAAGCTTTGGTGAAAGCCACAGAAATGAACGTTAGCTTGGGCAATCGATTGGCCAAACCCGAACAACAAAAAATTTACTTCGAAACGGCTTTGTCCTTTGCGCGTCGGGCCAGTGCCCTTGAACCTTTAACGGCCGATGCAGCTTATGCCATGGCCTTGGCATCAGGCAAAATGACCGATGTAGAAAAAGAAAACAAAAAAATTGTGGCTTGGGTAAAAGAAGTGCATACCTGGTCCGAAAAAGCTTTGCAGATCCAACCCAACCATGCCCGGGCGCTTTATACCTTGGGCAAATGGCATTTTGAAATGGTGACATTGGCAGGCTATAAAAAAGCTGCAGTTAAACTGTTCTACGGCGGTTTGCCCGAAGCTAATTTGGACAAAGCCATTGCGGCCATGGAAAAATGCAAAACCTTGGAACCCTATTTTGCCCCCAACTATTTGGACCTGGCTTTGGCCTACAAAGAAAACAACCAGGTAGACAAAGCCTTGGAAAACCTGAACAAATTGGTGAAACTGCCCAGCCGCAGTTCGGACGATGTGGCCGCCAAATCGGCCGGACAAGAACTCCTCAACAAAATGCAATAAACCCCAAACCATGGAACTGAATACCCTTTTTCAAGAAGCCGTTGCTTTGAGCAAGACCTTGAGTGAAAAACCCGATAACGATACCTTGTTGAAACTCTATGCTTTGTACAAGCAAGGCTCTGAAGGCGATAACACAGGTGAAGGGCCAGCCAACATGTTTGATTTTGTAGCCAAATTCAAGCACGAAGCCTGGGAAAAATTAAAGGGCATGAGCAAAGAAGACGCCATGCAACAATACATTGATTTGGTCAAAGCCTTGAAGGGCTAAATTTTTAGTTTTTTCCACCGGCCACTGCGCAAGTACCAGTAAGAAGGGACAAACATAACCGCCCAATACAACCATTCGCTCATCCAGCCAATGGTGATGGGCAGGTGATAGGTCTCCAACACCAAGGTCACGTATACAATGTAAACCACAATGGTGGTGAGCTCTGTATAGAGGTTCATTTTGGAATTGCCTGTCCCTGTTACTGCATTTACCCAAACGGTAGACACAGACATCAGGATCATGGCAAATGAAACAATGCGCAAAACAGGAATGGCCGATGCAATGAAATCATCGCCTTGGCCATACACTTGCAGCAAGAAACTGGGGGCCAGGTTCAACAACACACAAACCAAACATGCAAAACCCACGCTCCAGGCCAAGATGCGGTGGATCAAAGGCATCACGGCTTCGGGTTTGCCTTGGCCAATCACGTTGCTGACCATGGTATTGGTGGTGGCAGCAAAAGCCCAAGTGAAGCAACCAAAAAAGCCAAAGAGGTTGCGCATGGTATTGGACACCGCCAAGTCACGGGTGCCATGGTGTTCAATGAGCAAATAAAAATATTCCCAGCTGACGATGCTGATGGCAAATTGCAAAATGAGTGGATAGGACTGGCGCAAGATGAGGCGGATGGCATCGCCATTGAAGGCCACTTTGGTAAAAAGCCCTAATTGGTGGGCCATGCCTTCCCATCGGATCACCAAAAACACGGCACCCAAACCCAGGGCTTCGGCCACAATGGAAGCATATGCAGCGCCATTGAAACCCATTTCAGGAAAGCCCCAATGGCCAAAGATCAAAGCATAGTCCAAGACAATGTTAACGATGGCTTCGGTAGCTGTGCCAAAAATCAAGAGTTTGCTTTTGTTGATGCCCACCAAGAGGGCATTGCGCATTTGGTAGATGTATAAAAAGGGGAGGCCCCAAATCCTGATTTTTAAAAAGTCGATGGCTATGGCAAAGCCAGACTTGTCGTGCATGGCTTGGTCCAATAAATAGGGAGCAAGGGTATAGGTCAGCACAATGCCCAAAGCAGCAAAGCCCATGGCTACCCAAATGCCGTGTTGAAACAGTTCGGCTATGTCTTTGAAACGGTTTTCACCTGCTCTACGCGAAATCAGTGCTTGTAAGCCGTTGTTGAGGCCATTGCCAATCACAGCAAAAACCAAGTAATAGACCCCAGTAATGCCAGCAATGGCCAAAGCGGCTTGCCCCAATTGCCCCAAGAAAATATTGTTGGTGATGAAATTGATCTGGGGCACCACAATAGCAGCAGAAATGGGCAGGGCCAGGCGCAAAATTTGGCGGTGACCAGTGTCCAATTGTAAGTTAACCGTTGGGTGGCTTGAAGCTGACATGGGGCGCAAATGTACAACATTGGGGCTGTGCTATTTTTTACTATTATTGCAGGGAATGGCCAGAAAAAAAATTGCTTATTACGCTGCTCAATTGCCCGTTGGCCCCGGCCAGCATTTGATCATGGAATGGGGTGAAGAAGAGATGGTCTGTTTGGTGAAAGCAGAAGCCACTGGGTTGGTAGAAGCCTTTGAAATGTTCAGTTACGACAAAAGCAGTACCGACGACTGGAACGATATTTTTTATGAGATCAAAACGGCTTCCGCTGTTTTTGCCAAGCCATATTCAAAGGTTACGGCCTATTTTAACACGGTAGAATCCATTTTGGTGCCCGAAAAACTCTTGACGGCTTCCTCTGCCGAGGACTACCTGAATTTGGTGCACGGCGAGCAGGCACACTTAGAAGTGAAATACGATAAGCTCCTCAGCACAAAGGTTTTCATCAATGCTTACCGCATTCGCAAGTCTTTGTCAGAACTCTTGACCCGGCAATTCATCATTTTCCAATCTGCCCATACCTACTCTGCCCTTTTGAATGATGTGTTGCGCCGCCCCAGATTGGCCCCCGTCTTCATTAAGTTGCAGTTTTATTCCAAGCATTTTATTGTGGCTTTCTGGAAAGCCGAACGCTTGCAAATGGTTCAATCTTTTGATTTCAAAGGCACTGAAGACGTCCTGTACTACCTGCTGCGTACTTTGCAACAATTGGGATTGAATGCGGCAGAAGCCCAACTAGAGTTGAGCGGTATGATTGATTCCCATACCAAAACCTACGAGCAGTTGGCCAAATTATTTCCTCATTTGGAAACCGATAAAGCACCCCCCAATGGTGTATTCGAA
>RDYY01000171.1 GCA_004293505.1 Sphingobacteriia bacterium
GCAAATCAAGGCCTTGGCCACCATCCCCTATGCCGATATCCCCCATTTTCCCGTCAGCACCGTGGAAGGACATTCTGGGCAATTGATCTTGGGTGAATTGGCGGGCAAGAAAGTTTGGGTCATGGCGGGCCGGTTTCATTTTTATGAAGGGTATTCTGCCCAACAAGTAGCTTATCCGGTTCGTGTGCTTCATTTCTTGGGGGTCAAAACCTTGCTCTTGTCCAATGCCGCTGGTGGCGTCAACCCAAAATTTTCCGTAGGTGATTTGATGATCATCAAAGACCACATCAGCCAATTTACCATCAACCCGCTGTTGGGCAAAAACGAAGAAGCTTTGGGTACCCGTTTCCCAGACATGAGTGAACCCTACAGCAAGGCTTTGATCCAAAAAGTAAAAGCCATTGCAGCTGCGCAAAACCTTCCCTTACAAGAAGGGGTGTATTTGGGTGTAACGGGCCCCACTTTTGAAACCCGGGCAGAATACAAAATGATCCATGTATTGGGCGGTGATGCCGTGGGCATGAGCACTGTACAAGAAACCATTGTGGCCGTTCATTGTGGCATGCAAGTTTTTGCCATCAGTGTCATCACCGACCTGGGCATTAGAGAAGAAGAGAATACCATTACCCACGAGGAGGTCTTGGAAGCCGCCCATGCTGCTGAACCCAAACTGACCCAACTGTTTACCGCGCTGGTGGCAGAATTGTCCCTTTGATGAAGCCCTTCCAACGCATATGTTTTTTTCTTTGTTTGCTCGGCGGGCTGCAAGTGAAAGCCCAAGGGCCTCCCATGAACTTGGGCAACCGGGCCTTTGGCAACAACAGCGGAGGCGCAAGGGGCAAGTCAGACAGTTTGCAGAAAAGAGATTTGTTGGCAGATTCCATCACCCTGTACTTCCGCTATTTTGATTCAACACGCAACCGCAGTTTGGATTCATCGGTTAACGATTTTACCCGTCGGCTGCCCTTGCCCTATACATTTCAAAACCTGGGTAACCTGGGTTCCGCTGCCCGTTCTTTGGTCTACCAGCCCTTGATGAAACCCGGATTTGACGCGGGTTTTCACGCATTTGATGTGTATGGATTTTCAGAAGCCAATACCCGTTTTTACCAAACAACCCGTCCTTATACCGAATTGGGTTACATGATTGGCACCAAGGCAGAACAGATGGTAGACCTGGTCCATACCCAAAACAGAACGCCCAATTTTAATGTAGGGTTGGAGTACCGGTTCATCAATGCCCCCGGGTATTTAAAAAATTCCAATGCCAGTCAAAGCAGTTTGCGTATCACTACCCAATTTCGCAGTCGCAACAAGCGCTATGGTTTTTTTCTGGTGTATTTTTCCAACAAGTCTGGTGTTTCAGAGAATGGTGGCGTCATCAACAGGAAAAGGTTGGACTCTCTTTCTTTGAACGATCCTTTTGAATTGGAAACCCGTTTGGGTCTTTCAGGAGCCGTTAACCGCAACCCCTTTAATACAACCGTTACAACCGGTAATCTGTATAGGAAGAACCAGTTTTTGTTTCGGCACCAATATGATTTTGGGCAAAGGGATTCTTTGGTGACCGACAGCAATGTGGTGCGTTTGTTTTATCCCCGTTTTCGGATAGAACATACCCTGCGATATGGTACGGAAGACTACCGGTTTTTGGATTTGAATACCGATACGGTGCGCTACCAACTGTTTTTTAATTATCCCATTCAAACCGGAACGGTGTTGGAATTTCGTGACCGCTGGCGCAACCTGCAAAACGAATTCAGTCTGATCAGCTTTCCCCAAAAGAACAACCAAAGCCAATTTTTCAAAACCGGGGTCAGTTTGCAGCAAGTATGGGGCACCATTGATACCAATACAGCTATTCGGTTGAACAATGTTTTTGGGACAGTTGAATACCGCAACAGAACCCGCAACCAGGTGTGGGACATAGAAGCCAAGGCCGATCTATTTTTATCGGGCTTTCATGCAGGAGATTATGCAGTTTGGGCCAGTTTGGGAAGGTCATTGGGAAAAAAATCCGGTTGGTTGCGTTTGGGCATGCACCAAGTGAACCGATCCGCAGCCATGTTGTTCCGACCTGAATCTGATTTCCCCTTGCGCAACCCAGGCAATTACAACAAAGAAAACAATACAAAGCTCTTTGTGCGCTATGAACTGCCCCAGCGAGACCTGGTGATGGGGGCAGAGCTGCACCTAACAGCCAATTATTTGTACTTGGACAGTTTTTTTGTGGCCCAACAAGAAAGCAAATTGTTTCAGGTGCTACAGGTATATGTTTCCAAAAAATTCAAACTGGCCAAACACTGGAACTGGTATACTGAAGTGCATTTTCAGCAAGCAGCAGGCAATCCCCCCCTGCAGTTGCCCCTTTTGCTGACCCGCAACCGAATTGCTTTCGAGGGTAATTTTTTCACCAATTTGAATTTGTCAACAGGGCTAGAATTTCGCTACATGAGTGGCTTTCAGCCAGACAATTACAGCCCCTTCCTGGGCCGTTATTTTTACCAACAGCAAAACCGGATTGCCAATCGTCCAGACCTGCATGCTTTTCTGCATTTTCGCATCAAAAGTTTCAGTGCTTTTGTCCGGGCGGAGAACTTGCAGACCTTGGGTGTCACCCAAAACGGGTTTGGTTTTAATACTCCAAATTTTCCTGCTTATGACTATCCCGCGCCTACTTTGTGGACCCGGGTGGGTATTTTCTGGCGATTTGTGAATTGATGTGTAAATTTGCCCCATGAAAAAATGTCTCCTCTTTTTGCTCTTGGTGGTGTATACCATCAGTACGGGAGGCATGACTTTGCACCACCATGTTTGCATGGGAAAAGAGAGTGGGATTTCATTGGTCTCCCGCCAGGACAAAGATTGTCCACAATGTGGCATGGCGGAATCCAGCAAAAAGGGATGTTGTGGAGAAACCACGGAGACTTTTAAGGTAAAAGACGACCACAGTGCTTCTCAATGGTCGCATGTTATTGCATTGCCCCTGACCCATTTACCACAACCGGAGGAACATTTTGCTGTAGCTCCCTATAAATTGGGCAATGGAAACAGTGCCTTGACCCCTGTTAAACCCCCTGGTCGCCCATTACAAAGATTGGCCCAATTGATGGTATTTCGCATTTGATGGTTGTTCTTGTTGAACCGTTTTAGCCCCTTTTGGGGTGATTTTCTATTTCATTTTTAGACAACAACATACCATGAAAAAAACATTTTTTCTTGCCCTATTGTGGGCCATCGTTTCACCCGCCTCTGCCCAGTTTAAAAAAGCCCAAATCCAAGCCAGTGGACTCACTTGTAGTTTGTGCAGCAA
>RDYY01000172.1 GCA_004293505.1 Sphingobacteriia bacterium
CATCATGGCTTTTGATGAATGCCCACCTTATCCCAGTGACCGGGACTATGCCCAAAAAAGCATGGACCTGACCCACCGTTGGTTGGACCGTTGCATACAACGATTGGCCGAGACACCCGATAAATATGGCTATACTCAAAATTTGTTTCCCATTGTTCAGGGCAGTACGTACAAAGACTTGCGCAAAGCATCCTGTGAATACATTGCCAGCAAAGAAGCGGTGGGCAATGCCATTGGGGGATTGAGTGTGGGTGAGCCCATTGAACTCCTTTATGAGTTTACCGCTTGGTGTACAGAACATTTGCCCGTCCACAAACCCCGCTATTTGATGGGAGTGGGTACCCCTTGGGATTTGTTGGAAGGCATTGAAAGGGGCATTGACATGTTTGATTGTGTCATGCCCACCCGCAATGGCCGCAATGGCATGCTCTTTACCAGTCAAGGGGTAATCAATATCCGCAACAAAAAATTTGCGCAAGATTTTTCGGTCATCGATCCGGGCATCCCCAACGAAATCAGCCAATACTATACCAAAGCCTATCTCCGCCATTTGTTTGTGGCCGATGAAATCTTGGGATTGCAATTGGCCAGCTTGCAAAACCTAAATTTTTACCTTTGGTTGGTGGGAGAGGCCCGGCAAGCCATTTTGGAAAAGCGCTTTTCAACTTGGAAATTGGCCATTCTCCCCCAGATTGCGCAAAGGCTTTAGGCTATTCGATTTCATTTACCTTTGGCAAGCCCATGAAGAAACTGGATTGGTACATATTGCGGAAATTACTCACCACATTTTTCTTCGCTATTTTTTTGTTTGCTGTCATTGCCATTGTGGTAGATGTAAGCGAAAAAACCGATGATTTTGTCAAATCCCAACTGGGCTTTACCCGCATCATTACCCAGTACTATTTTGGCTTCATCCCCCACATCATTGCCCTGCTCTTTCCCTTGTTTGTGTTCATTGCCGTCATTTTCTTTACGTCTAAAATGGCGGGAAATGCAGAAATCATTGCCATCCTGGCCAGTGGTACCAGTTATTCCCGGTGGTTGAGGCCATATTGGGTAGGGGGCATTTTTCTGGGCCTCTTGTTGTGGCTGGCCAACCAATATGTGGTGCCCAAGGCCAATGTGATCCGAGGTAATTTTGAAGCCCGCTACATTGATGCCAATTCCAGTTACGATGCTTTGTTGCAAAAAGGCTCTACCTTGTATTTCAGGGTTGATTCTTTTACTTATGCGGGCATCTACATGTACGATACCCTGAACAAGCGGGGTGGGCCCTTGTTCGTGTACACCCTCAAAGACCAGAAAGCCACCTACAACATGCGGGCCGACCAGATCCTTTGGGACACGGCCCAAAAAAAGTGGAAACTGGAAGGCATTTTGGAGAGAAAGATTGAACCCATGCGGGAAAAAGTTGAACAGGCTTTGAACCGGCACATCGCTTACGATTTTAGGCCCCAAGATTTGGTAAGGGACAAATACACCAAGGATAAATTAACAACACCACAATTGATACGTCAAATCCGCATAGAAGAATTGAGGGGATCTGAGGGATTGAATGCTTTGAAAGTAGAACGTTACCGAAGGGATGCCACCGCGGTAACGGTTTTGCTCTTGACCTTGATTGGTGGCATTGTTGCGGGCAGAAAAGTGAGGGGAGGAAGTGGGGTGCACCTGGCCTTGGGTTTTGTCATGGCGGCTTTGTTCATCATCACGGACCGGTTTTCTACCGTGTTCACCACCAAGGGCAATCTTCACCCCATGGTGGCGGCCTGGATTCCCAATTTTGTGTTTGTATGGGTCATTGTTTACCTCTACCGCAAAGCCCCCAAATAAATCTGGCTCACCTGTGGCCAATTTTGCCTTTTTTTCAACTGATTGGCACCAATTTTGTTGTTAGGGTGACAACGGCGTAAATTTACCCGGGGAAACGCCCCCCATAAAACGATTGCCATGGGTATCATCAAAGAAGAATTCAAAGCAAAAGCAGCTGCAGCCAACCTTGAAATCAAGGAAATCCTGAAAGAGCACGGAAACAAAAAAATTGGTGAAGTGACCTTGGCCCAGGTATACCAAGGCATGCGCGGCATTACTGGTTTGGTCACCGAGACCAGTTTGCTGGATGCACAAGAAGGCATTCGTTTCAGGGGATACTCCATTCCTGAATTACAAGACAAATTACCCAAAGCACCCGGTGGCGGGGAGCCCTTGCCAGAAGGTTTGTTTTATTTGATGTTGGTGGGCGAATTGCCCACTGAAGAACAAGCAGCCCACATCACCAGCGTTTGGCAACGCCGCAGCCATGTGCCCAACCATGTGTTTGCCACCATTGATGCTTTGCCCCTGAATACCCATCCCATGACCATGTTTGTAGTGGGTGTGATGGCTTTGCAAACCGAAAGCAATTTTGCCAAGGAATATGCGCGTGGCATCAACAAGAAAGACTATTGGAACCCCATTTATGACGATGCGATGGACCTCATTGCGCGCCTACCGCGCATTGCGGCCTATATCTATCGCCGCAAATACAAAAACAATGACCACATCCAGCCCAATGGTTTGTTGGACTGGGCAGGTAACATGGCCCACATGATGGGTTATGACGACGAGAGCTTCAAAGAATTGATGCGCTTGTACATGACCATTCATGCCGACCACGAAGGCGGTAATGTATCGGCCCATACCACGCATTTGGTGGGCTCTGCACTAAGTGATCCTTTCCTGAGTTATGCCGCAGGCATGAATGGCTTGGCGGGCCCATTGCACGGGTTGGCCAACCAAGAAGTGATCAAGTGGATTTTTGAGATGCAAGAAAGTTTGGGAACCGATTCTCCCACCAAGGAACAAATTGCCCAGTACGTACAAGACACTTTGAATGCCGGAAAAGTGGTTCCCGGATATGGTCACGCCGTTTTGCGCAAAACAGATCCCCGTTTCACGGCACAAATGGAATTTGGAAAAAAACACATGCCCGATGACAAGTTGGTGAACACGGTATGGAACATTTATGAAACCGTTCCCCCCATTTTACAATCCTTGGGCAAGATCAAAAATCCTTGGCCCAATGTAGACGCCCACAGCGGTGCCCTACCGTACTGTTTGCCGTTAGCCGCGCCTTGGGTGTATTGGCCAGTCTTTGTTGGGACAGGGCCCTTGGCTTCCCCTTAGAAAGACCAAAATCTGTGACCACTGCATCGGTCAAAGATTGGTTGGCAGGCACAGCCGAGATTTGGGAATAAGCTTATAATTTGGGTACCACAACGGTTTGACGTGTGGTGTCGTAACAACCATTTCCGCGCACGATGAGTTGCACGCTATAGGTCTTGTCTGCGGTGGCGCGTACATACCTGTTCTCTATAAATGAGAGAAAGCTGTTGTTGGTATTCCCATCCCCAAAATCCCAGCGGTATTCGTCAATGGTGCTGGTGGGGATGGTAGACTGGCTGTTGAAGGAATAAGCCCTGATGGTAGCATTTTCCCAGGCCAAATTGGCCTCAAATTTTGCGGTGGGTTTGGGATTCCTGCCCTTGGATGCCACCAGCTTGTGTGTGCTGTAAATGGTCCTCCCATTGAGTTTGATGCGCAAGATCACATCGTAGTCATTGGGAAAACGGTATCGGAAAGAGATGGGATTGCCGGTGTAGGTGCCTGTGCCATCCGAAAAATCCCATTCATAAGTGGCATTGCCGGGAACATTTTCTGCTTCGGCTGTAAACAAAATGGTCTCATCGGTACAAGCATTCAAAGCTTCTGCTTTAAAAGATCCTTTTACATTGTAGCGCCCCAGGATCAAAACGGGTATGGTAGTATCGGCGCTGCAACCACTGTTGGTGAGAACTGTTAGCTTGACGCGATAAGTACTGTCAAAAACAGCACGGGGAAATTCATGTCGGACCAAACCAACAGAAGAGATGACTTCTTTTCCATCGCCCCATTGGTAACGGTAAGAAACAAAATCTCCTTGGTTAACGGAAGAAGTGCTGTTGAAAGTCACAAAATTCAGGTTATCTGGAAAGTCAAATTTTGACGTAAAACTGGCTTCTGGCTTGGTTTGTCGGCCCAAGGCTTTGACTGGAAAACTGAGGGATGCTGCCACAGTATTTTCATCGGCCATGACCCAAAGCTTTACAATGAATGAGCCTGCGGCGGGAAAGGAATACCGCACGGAATCTCCTTTGGCCGTATTGCCATCGCCCCAATGCCACAAATAATGTCCACCTGCTGGAAAATTGACCCCCGTTGCTTTGAAAACAAAAACTTCGGTGCCGGGGTAACAGGTTGAACTGGCGTTGAATTTTACGCGAACATTGCCATAAGAAACAGTGGTGGTGTCCTGGCTTACTTGCAGGGTAACCCCATTGTTGATGGCCACAGAATCCAGTTTAACCAAGGGTTCTGGTGCCACTTCATTTTTTTTACAAGCCACCAAGCTGAGCAGGGTCAAACAGATGGTCCAAGCACCCATGAAAAGGGTTGGGCGCTTCTTGTGCTGCACAACAGTATGTATTTTCTTCCTGTTCATGCTATTTGGCGGCAACGGTAATATTGGCAACAGTGCTGTCTTTGCAACCTGTGTTGCTGGTGACGATCAAGCGAATGGCATAGTTGGTGGGCGTAGCAGCTTTGGTATATTCTTGTTCAACGATGGTATTGAAATTATCGTTCACCACACCAAATGGCATTTCCCAACGGTATCCTGTCAAGAATCCATGGGGAACATTGGACTGGGTATAGAAAGCCCATTTTTCGGTAGTGGCCGTACTGCTGACGATGTTGCGCAACATGAGGGCCTTGGGTTTGATGTTTTGACCAAAAGCCCGCACTGCTTTGTGCGTTTTGTAAATTTCTTTGCCCTTGAGGGTAATGGTCATTTTTACATCATAGTCGTTTTGGTAAGTAAAGGACTTGCGAACGGAATTGCCTTGTACAAAACCCGTGGCATCAGCAAAATCCCAAGTATAGACAGCGCCAGCTGGAACACCAATGGTATTGGGCGTAAAAATGAAGTATTCATTGGTGCAGGCTTCGTATTGCACGGCGTCAAAACTGCCACTGATGGTGTAAATGGCAGGCACAAAAACATTGACTTGGGCCGTGTCTTTGCATCCAGAATTGGCAGTGACCACCAAGCGGACAGGATAGGTTTTGTCTTCGGCCACTGGCGGGAAATTCTTGGGGATAAAGCTGTTAGAAGTATTGTTGGTGGTACCATCGCCCCATTGCCAAAAATGATCCACAATGGTACCCACGGGTACCGATGACCGACTGGTGAAAGTCATGTTGTTCAGAATGTTGATGTCTTGCAGCGAGGAAGAGAAAACCGCTGTTGGACTTACTTGTTGGCCTGCGGCTTTGACCGAAACAGATGCTTTTTGCAAGAGCTCATTGGCTGCATTGCGGGCTTCTAAAATGACAGTATAAGTAGCAGGGTCTTTGTAAATGTTCCTTACTGATTTCCCCTTCATGGATTTGCCATCACCAAAGGTCCAAGTGTATTGGGTATTGGCAGGAAAGCCCGGGGCATTGGCCGTGAACTCAAAAATTTCATTGCTAGGGAAACAAATATCTGTTTTTTGGTATCGGATGGTAACATCGCCTTGTACCACGGTGACCGTGTCCCGGAATACGGCATTGAGCCCACCAATGGGGGTGTTGGCAGCCGTGGTAGTGCTGGTATTGTCTACAGGTGCTTCTGTTTCTTTTTTGCATGCCGATAGCACAGAAAGCAGCAACACCAGCCCTGCGGCCAGATTAGCTTTGTTTTTCATGAGCTGGAATTGAATTTGCCATGAAGGTAGAACGAGAAATTGGGCTTTTTATTGCTAATTTTCGCTCGCAAATGCCCGCTGTACTTGCATTTCATGAAAAACATGGCCGATTTTAACGATTCTTTGTTTTTGAACCAGGTAAAAACGGGTTTCATGGACCGTTTTGGGCATGCGCCAATGGCTGGGATCCAATCACCCGGTCGGATCAATTTATTGGGAGAACACATTGATTACCATGGTGGTCATGTGTTGCCTGCCGCCGTCGACCTCTCCCTTTTTTTGGCCTATGCACCCAATGAATTTTCCATTTCCCGCATCCTGGCCTTGGATACCCAAGAATATTGGGAGGGGGATTTGTGCGCTGCAACTGATCCAATTGCTGCTGCACCTTCTTGGTTGGTTTATTTCAAAGGCATGGTACAGCAATGTCTAAAAATTCTTGCGGAACAGGGCATTGAAACAAAAGCAGCCCAAGTTGCGCAGGGCAAAAACA
>RDYY01000173.1 GCA_004293505.1 Sphingobacteriia bacterium
GACGACAGTTTGCATCGCGCTGCGCTGGATTTGTTGATGCAAACCCAAGCCTGGCGAAGGATTGAATGGAAAGAGGTCATGAGTGGCAAAATGGCTCCCATCAAGTATTTCATTGAAACGGGCATTTCTGTTCAAGGCACAGCCAAAGACAGCAAAACTTTGCTGCCTCCCGACAAAGACGCGAAAATCAATTTGGTCTTGAAAGGAGATGATTCTACCTCCGTCATTGTAGAAGCTCCAGTCCTGTCCAAAGGGGTATTTGCCGTTAATGAATTGGACTTTCGCAAAAAAGCCACATTGTATTACAAGGGAGCCAACATGAATACGACCAGGGGATTGGAGATTCAAATCAAGCCCAATTATGTGGACACGGTCAAATGGCAATACAACAAAAACATTCCCAAAGCCGAACCGCTGGAAGCCAATGCCGATGCAGCGGCCAAGAGCAATTTGTTGAAAGCGTATTATGACAACCGTTTTGGCTTGGACAATGGGACCACTTTGGGCAATGTAACGGTGGTGACCAAAACAAAAACCAGGGAGCAAAAACTAACCGATGAGTATGCTTCCGATTGGTACAAAAACAGTGATTTTACTTTAATACCCGACAGCTTGTCCGGCTTTTCATCTGTATGGCAATGGTTGCAAGGACAGGTTCCTGGATTGAACATCAGTGGGGATGTTTTCAATCCCAAAGTAAATTTTAGCCGCTTTTCAGGAGGCATTTCTGATCCTTCCATGTTGTCGGAAACCGTGTACGAGACCCTCAATACCGTTGATGGAGAAGTTAAAAGCAGCATAGCTTTTTTCATCAATGAAATGCCTGTGTCCATTGAACAAGTGAGTGCATTGAGTCCCAGGGACATTGCCTTGTTAAAAGTAAACCGCATGCCCAATGTGATCTCGAATGCCACAGCGGGCAGCATGTTTATTTACACCCAAAAAAACCTGGCCTACAAAAATATTCCTGGCATGGACAAAACCACCCTCACTGGTTATACTGTAGCCAAAACCTATTTTGAGCCCATCTATGCTACACCTGAATCCAAATCTGTCATGGACAAAAGAAGCAGCTTGTATTGGAACCCTGCGGTTAAAATTAAAGACAAGCAAGCTGTCATTGGCTTTTACAACAGCGATGCCACCAAAAAATATGTGGTGGTGGTAGAGGGTTTGGACAAAAACGGGATGCCCATTCGCGCCGAGAAAAAAGTGGAATAAAATTAGAACAACAGCAAACCTGCCAAGATCAATACAGTCATCAATAGCACCCATGCCCATTGGTATTGGTGCCAAACTTGGTGCCAATACAATTGACGCTGAACGGCATCAATTCGGTGTAAGTCTTTGTCGTTCAAAAATTTCCTGCGCCATTGTTGCAAAAAATATTTTTGGTCCCTGGCATGTAAATGGGGTAAAAATGCCAACAAGAGTTTCAGTTTTTCAGTGCTGTCAAAACTTGGTTCATTCAAGTGATTTTGTTCTGACCAAGCAGCATCGTGCTCGGCCAACCACAGGTAATTAAGGTCCAGGTTTTTGTTTTGCCAAGTTTGGGCCTTGTATTTTGTCAGGGTCTGTTGAAAGAGCTTGATCCAATCTTGCTGGGTTTGCGGAAAATAGGGTTGTGGGTAAACACCGATTGTTTTTCGGCGCAGGTCATATTCTCTTCTGCGCACGGGGTCCAAGAGGATATCGTGTGCCTTGCGAATCAAATGAAAAGCCCCTGCGTCTTCTTGCTGGGTTTTGTCGGGATGGGTCAAGCGCGCTTTTTGCCGAAACGCTGCTTTGATGGCTTGGGCATTTGCCTGGATAGGAATGCCCAGCACTTGGTACCAATCCGGTTCCATCAATCCTTGTTTTCAGCCGAGAACAAAACATCGCCATCGTCCAATAGTTCCCTTTCTATTTCTTCCATTTGAACGATGTCCCAAGCTTCAGAAAGGGTAGGGGTAAAGTGCAGGGATTCCAAGAGTTCGGCTTGGTCCAATTGTTTTTCCAATGCATCGCCTATGCAGCAAATGACAAATGAGGCACTTTTTTCATAAAATTCTTGTTGTAAAAGCGCCAAATTAGCCAACCAAGTGGGGTTGGCCGTTGTTATATCAGTTAAGTCAAGAACAAGGTTTTTTACAGGTTGGTTTAACACTTCTTTGCAGGCTTCAAGGGTGTCTGCTGCAATATTGTCAGTCCAATCCGCCGCATCGGGTCGAATCTCTGTAAACTTCTCTTTGGTATCAATTTTGACTGACATTTCCTGTGGTTCAAATTAACAATCTGTGCATAACTGCACAACAAGAACCATCAAATTTATTCGTTATCATTGTATAAACCCACTAGCAGATGGATAATAATTTTTCAAGCCAGGTAAAAGAGATCATTTCTTTTAGCCGGGAAGAGGCGTTGCGGCTGGGTAACGACTTTATTGGAACAGAACACCTTCTCCTGGGATTGATCCGGGATGGAGACAATACGGCCATCAAAGTGTTGAAACAGCTCAACATTGATTTGTATGAATTGCGCAAGGAAGTTGAACTGGCCGTGAAAGACAAGACCGGAAAAAACATTGCCAACATCAATAGCCTTCCCTTGACCAAACAAGCGGAAAAAGTGATTCGGGTAACGGTATTGGAAGCCAAGGCTTTGAAGAGCCCTTTGGTGGAAACCGAGCACCTGATGTTGAGCATCTTGAAGAACAAAGAAAACATTGCCACTCAAATCCTGAACCAATTTGACGTGGACTATGATTTGTTCCGAACAGAATTGGGCATGGTGGGCACCACCAATCCTCCTCCCAGGTCAGAATTCCCTGATGACCAAGACGATGATTTTGACGAGGAGAAAAAAGGTAGTGGATTTGGCGGTGCAAAAGCGGGCAAACCAGCTGCAGCAGGTGCCAAAAGCAAAACTCCAGTGTTGGATAATTTTGGCCGGGACATTACCAAATTGGCGGAAGCCGGCAACTTGGATCCCATTGTAGGAAGAGAATCCGAAATTGAAAGGGTGAGTCAAATCCTTAGCCGGCGCAAGAAAAACAACCCCATCTTGATTGGTGAACCGGGTGTGGGCAAGACGGCCATTGTAGAAGGCTTGGCTTTGCGCATTGTACAACGAAAAGTTAGCCGGGTATTGTTTGACAAGCGGGTAATTTCCCTTGACTTGGCTGCTTTGGTAGCGGGTACCAAATACCGTGGACAATTTGAAGAAAGAATGAAAGCCATCATGAACGAGTTGGAAAAAAACCGTGATGTCATTCTTTTCATCGATGAAATCCACACCATTGTGGGTGCTGG
>RDYY01000174.1 GCA_004293505.1 Sphingobacteriia bacterium
CTCATGGCCAGTTTGAACGCAGGCATCAAAGAAAAATTTGGCGTGGAGAATGCGGTGGTCAGCATGTTCAATTACCAAGTTAGTTTTAACCACGACAAAATGGATTCGCTCAAAGCCAACAAAAAAGACATCATTGATTATGTGGTACAAGAAGTGAAAAGACAAGAAACCGTTTTGACTGCTTTTCCCACGGCCAATATCTTGACCAGTTCAGTACCCCAACTGTTGCGCGAAAAATTGGCCAATGGTTATTTGCCCCAACGCTGTGGCGACGTACAAATCATTTTGAAATCTGGCTATATTGATGGAGGTGCCACGGGCACTACCCATGGTCTTTGGTATGCTTATGATTCCCATATTCCTTTGCTGTGGTATGGTTGGAAAATACCCCAGGGCCGCTCGGCCCAATTGGTGAACATGGCCGATATAGCCCCCACCGTTGCAGCCCTGTTGGGTATTCAAGAACCCAGTGGCAATGTGGGCAAACCCATTCCTGCTTTGGTCAAATAGCCTGGGTTGTTTAACAAATTGTAACAGATTATTCCTACCTGTTTTAACCAATGGCCCAAGATGAAAATGTCTTGGGCTATTTTGTGTCAAATAAATGTCAACATGATGAAAAATTTACTGGTCAAATGGGGCTTATGGCTGTTTTGCTGGGCACCTGCTGTAACGGCTATCGGCCAAAGCAATCTCTCCAGTCCTCTTCCCTTGGATCCCAAAGTCAAAATAGGAAAACTGGCCAATGGCCTCACCTATTATATCCGGGAAAACAAAAAGCCAGAAAACAAAGTAGAGCTGCGCTTGGTGGTGAATGCGGGCTCCATTCTGGAAGACAAAGACCAACAAGGTTTGGCGCATTTTACCGAGCACATGGCTTTCAATGGGACCAAACATTTCAAGAAAAATGAATTGGTCAGCTTTTTGCAAAGCATAGGGGTAGATTTTGGGGCCGACCTGAATGCCTATACCGGCTTTGACGAAACGGTGTACATCTTGCCCATTCCTTTGAGCGATCCCAACAACTTCAAAAAAGGGATGTTGGTTTTGCAAGACTGGGCCGGGGGTCTCTCTTTTGAACCCAAACAAATTGATGACGAAAGAGGCGTTGTCTTAGAAGAAAGCCGCTCTGGCAAAGGCGCCGACGACCGCATGTTCCGCAAAATCTATCCTTTGCAATATGCCGGATCTCAGTATGCTGTGCGCTTGCCCATTGGCAAAGACAGTTTGCTGAAGACCTTCAAGCACGAGGCTTTGAAGCGGTTTTACCGCGATTGGTACCGACCCAATTTGATGGCTGTTGTAGTGGTGGGCGACATTGATGCCAAAGCCACAGAAGCCATGATCCAGGAGTATTTTGGTGGTTTAAAGAACCCTCCCAATCCCCGGCCTCGGCCCAGTTTTCCTTTGAAAGCGCGCACCCAATCCAGTGCTTTGGTGGTTACCGACAAAGAAGCCACCAATTTCCAACTGGCCCTGGACTACTCTCCTGTTAAAGAAAAACCCGTATTGACCCTGGGCGATTACCGCCAAGAATACCTGGTCAAAAAGCTGTTCACTTCTATGTTCAACCAACGCTTGAGTGAACTGGCACAGAGCAGTAATCCACCCTTTACCTATGCTGGTGTCAACTTTGGTTCTTTTGCCAGGGGATTTGAAGCCTTCAGTGTTTTTGCCATTCCGGGTAAAGCAGGACCTGACACGGCGCTGCAAGCGGTGGTAAGTGCCACCGAAAGGGTCAAGAAATTTGGTTTTACCGCAGCTGAATTAGAAAGGGTGAAAAAGCAAGAGTTGGCGGGCAGCGAAAGATTGTACAACAACCGCGACAAAACCGAATCGGGCTTGTTTGTAGAAGAATACATCCAACACTTTTTGCAACAAGAACCCATGGTGGGCATTGAAAACGAATATGCTTACCGCCAACAATGGCTGGACGGCATTGGTTTGTCCGACGTCAATGCCTTGGCCAACCAACTCAAGGAAAACGAAAACTTTTTTGCCAGCTTGCAAGGCCCCCAAAAGTCAGATTTTGTGTTGCCTGCTTCTACTGCCTTGGTCAGCAAAATTGAAGCCGCCAAAAAATTACCGGTGGAGCCTTATGTTGAAAAAGTCCTGGCCACCAACTTGTTGAAGAAAGCACCTGTTGCGGGCAAATTGGTCAGTGAAAGCAAGAATGAAAACTTGGGCACCACCGAATGGACTTTCAGCAATGGCACCAAAGTGGTGATCAAACCCACCACCTTCAAGCAAGATGAAATTGTATTGACTGGTTTTCGCAAAGGAGGAACCAGCGCTTATGGGGTGGCTGATAAATTCAGTGCCAACTATGCTTCTGCTGTTGTGGGACAAATGGGTTATGGCGATTTCAACCCCACGGATTTGCGCAAAGTATTGGCGGGCAAAAATGCTGGTGCAAGGGTTAACTTAAGCGGACTCTCCGTTGGGGTCAGCGGCAATGCCACGGTCAAAGACTTTGAAACCATGCTACAATTGCTTTACCTGAGCATGACGGCTCCCCGCAAAGACGAAGCCTTGTTTACGGCTTGGCGCGACAAACAAAAAAGCCAGGTACAGTTCATGATGGCTGATCCGACTACAGCGTTTGTAGACAGCATGTTCAAAACCTTGTATGGCGGCAATCCCTTGGCCCCCAGTGCCGTGCCTGTTGCCAGTGATTTTGATCAAATCAAACTGGACCGTTCTTTGGAAATCTACCAAAGCCTGTTGGCCGATGCCAGCGACTTTACTTTTATTTTGGTGGGCAATATTGATCCCGAAAAAGCCAAACCCTTGTTGGAACAATACATTGGTGGCTTGCCCAGCAAGGGCGGTAAAGGCGTATGGGTAGACAATGGGGTACGCACCATGAAAGGAGTCAAAAGCCTGACCGTACAAAAAGGGAAAGAACAAAAAAGCTTTGTGTTGAATGTGTATTCCGGCGAAGTGGAATACAGCGAAGACTTGGCATTTCAAACCGAGATCCTGACCGAGATCCTCAACATCAAAATCATCGAAGACCTGCGCGAAAAAATTGGCGGTATCTATGGTGGCGGCATTGGCGGATCGGTTTCGCAATACCCTTATGGCTCTTATTCGTTGGGCCTGCAATTGCCCTGTGGCCCAGAGAAAGCTGATGCTTTGAAAAAAGCGGCAGCTGCTGAAATCGAGTCCATCAAAACCAAAGGACCAGAACAAAAAGACCTGGACAAGGTGAAAAAATCGCTGATGGAAAAACACTTGGTCAACATCAAGGAAAACCGCTTCTGGACCGGATTTTTACAAGGCAT
>RDYY01000175.1 GCA_004293505.1 Sphingobacteriia bacterium
TGTATGCAACGGTCCAACCAACGGTGGGTCAGGTCCATGCTTTTTTGGGCATAGTCCCGGTCACTGGGATAAGGTGGGCATTCATCAAAAGCCATGATGATATCGGCACCAATGCTGCGTTGGATGTCCATGACCGACTCGGGTGAAAACAAGTGTCGACTGCCATCAATGTGGGACTGGAACACCACCCCTTCTTCTTTTATTTTTCGTTTTGCCGCAAGGGAAAAAACTTGGTACCCACCACTGTCTGTTAAGACAGGACCCGTCCAACCATTGAACTGGTGCAAACCACCCGCCGCTTCCAATACAGCTGTTCCGGGGCGCAAATACAAATGATAGGTATTGCCCAAAATGATTTGGGCTTTGACTTCTTGTTGCAATTGTTGTTGGTTCAATCCCTTGACAGCACCCACTGTTCCCACCGGCATGAAGATGGGGGTTTGAATGCTGCCATGATCGGTGGTAAGGGTTCCTGCCCGGGGGCCAACCGCCACGGGATCCGACTCCAATTGAAATTGCAATGCTGCCATGGCACGAAAATAACGCAATTCCTTTTCCCTATTTTTGCGGCATGCTGATACCCGCTTTTGTCTGGCCCCTCTGTTTTGCCCTTTTTGTTTTGGTGGTTTTGGTACAACTCTTTTACTACGGTTATTTTTTTAGGCGATTGGCCAATTATGAGCCCATCCCCCAAAGCCAGTCCATAGAATATCCTGTTTCCGTGGTTATCTGCGCCAGAGACGAGGCGCACAACTTGGTCAAAAACCTACCCGGGGTGTTGGTGCAACAATATGGTACAACCCATGAAGTGATTTTGGTGAACGACAATTCCAGTGACGAGAGTAAATACATCATTGACGAATTCAAGCGATCCTTCAAAAACCTCAACCTGGTAGAACTGATCCAAGAAGCCAAAATGATTTCCGGGAAGAAATTTCCCTTGTCCATGGGGATCAAAAGCACCAAGTATGAAATTGTATTGTTGACAGATGCTGACTGCGTACCCGCTTCTGAATTTTGGATGCAGAAAATGCAGGACAGCTATACCGATGGCATTGAAATTGTATTGGGCTATGGGGCTTATCACAAACAACCCGGCCTCTTGAACAAGCTCATCCGCTTCGAGACTTTCCACACGGCTTTACAATACCTGTCCTATGCTTTGGCTGGAAATCCTTACATGGGAGTGGGCCGCAACCTAAGTTACAAAAAAGAACTCTTTTTCAAGAACAAAGGCTTTTCTTCCATCAACCAAATCCCCAGTGGGGACGATGACCTTTTCATCAACCAAGTGGCCACGGCCAGCAACACGGCCATCATGATTGACCCTGCTGCACACACCCTCAGCGAGCCCAAGAAATCTTGGGGAGAATGGATGGCCCAAAAATACCGCCACTATACCACCAGCCATTATTACAAGCCCCAACAAAAATGGCTTTTGGGGCTTTATTCCTTTTCACAATTTTTGGTTTATCCCTTGTTGGTGGTGGCAGCCATTGGCTTTCGGTGGGATTTGGCTTTGGCAGTGTTTGGGCTTCGGTTGGTTTTGCAAGCTTGGGTTTGGTTCAAAGCCATGAAAAAATTGAACGAATCCGATTTGTTTGTGTGGTTCCTTTTGCTGGACATTTGGATGTTTTTTTATTATTTATTGACCTTACCCGCCTTATGGAAAGCGCCCCGCAAAAACTGGAATTGATCACGCGTTATTTTGAAGACATCAGTCCTCAACAAATGGAACAATTTCGCTTGTTAGCAGAATTGTACACCGTTTGGAATGCTCAAATCAATGTGATATCCCGCAAGGACATGGACCAATTTTACCTCCACCATGTTTTACATGCCTTGAGCATTGCAGCCATTGTAGATTTTGAGAAAAACATGCAGGTAATTGACATCGGTTGCGGAGGCGGATTTCCAGGCGTTCCCCTGGCCATTTTGTTTCCCCAAACCCAATTTCATTTGGTGGACAGCATCGCCAAAAAATTAAAAGTGGTGGACGCTGTTTGCGCAGGTGCGGGTATCCACAACATCACCACCGAACACAACAGGGCAGAGAATATTCAAAACCGAAAATTTGACTTTGCGGTATCCCGCGCAGTAGCTCCCTTGAAAGACCTATTGCAATGGAGCATGCCCTTGATCAAAAAGACCAACCCCTCCTCTTCTACCATCGCCAATGGCTTGATTTGTTTAAAAGGAGGTGACCTGGCCCAGGAAATTTTTGAAAGCGGGGCCAGGCCCAAGATGATGTCGGTCTTTCAAATTTTCCCCGAGCCTTATTTTCAAGAAAAATTTATTCTACACGTCAAGAAATAATCAATCTGGGATCACCAGTTTGTTGTTGGAACGGTTGACGTCGGCCAAACGCATGCTCGGATCAATTTCAATGGATTTGATGTCTTTGACAGGGCGCGCTGTATAAAACACATAGTCGGGGTGGGTCCACCGCCACTCGGTGTGGTAGGTATAGTTTTGTCCTTCTTCGGCGGGCTTCTTGCCGTACATCAAGTCCAAGGGAATGTTGTGCCATTCCTGCGTACCATCTTTAAAAACTACCAACACATCCAAGGGCATGGGCATTTTACCGATGCGCTTTACCGTGATCCCTGTTTTTCCGTCTGCTGCTGCAATGTCTCCGACTGTGTAATCAATGGTCTTGGTGCTGTTGACCCAATATTCTTTGTACCAGTCCAATTCCATGCCCGATCTTTTCTCGGCCACCCGAATGAAATCATTGGGGTTGGGGTGCTTGAAACGCCAGGCTTTGTAATAATCCAACAAAATACTGTCCCGATTTGCTGCACCAACGATATAACCCAATTGCTCCATGAACACAGCGCCTTTGGAATAAGCTGCAGTAGAAGAAGCATAATTGGTGTTGAAATGGTCGGCATGGGTGCTCATGGGTTCTTCCCAAGGGCCTTTGGCCAAATTAAAATATCCTGCATAAGAACCAGTATACCAAAACCCTTTGCGTTGGCGCAATTCTGCGCCCACCCGGGCACTGGCATAATCGGTAAACCCTTCGTCCATCCATGCATAAAGGGATTCGTTGCTGCCCATCATCATCTGGTACCAACTGTGCATCCATTCGTGGATGGCCGTCCCAATGCTGGCATTTTTCAACAAAGTGGCCATGGGATATTCCATGCCGCCATCACCGCCTTGGATAAAGGTATAAGTCTTGTAGGGATAAGCCCCAAAGTGCTTGGCCATGATGGGATAGGCCATGGCACAAGTATCGGCCAATCGCTGCCAACGGTTTTCCAAAGAGTCAACCGC
>RDYY01000176.1 GCA_004293505.1 Sphingobacteriia bacterium
CGACATGAGTGCCCGTCGCTTGCAAATGGAAGAAATGCTGTTGAACCTGGGACCCGCCAAGGGAAAGGATTTCAGCACCGTCATCGGCCCTTGTCTGGTGACGCTGGATGAATTGGCCCCTTACGAAACCGCACCCAAAGCTGGGCACGTGGGCAAGGCTTGGAACCTGACCATGACCTGCAAAGTCAATGGGGTAGAACTCAGCCGCGGCAATGTGGCAGACATGGATTGGACTTTTGCAGAAATCATTGAACGCTGCGCCTATGGGGTGCAACTGCATCCTGGCGATGTCATAGGCAGCGGTACTGTGGGCACGGGTTGTTTGTTGGAATTGAATGGTACTTGGAAAAGGGAGAATCCCCAACACGTAGAACAATGGCTGAGATGGATTGGGCAAATTGACCAATACCATTGTGGCCGAAGACACCGATTTTTCCCTTCTCGCCAAAAAGAAATAAGATGCTGATACAGTTGTCCGAGAAAACCACCATGGAGCGCCAAGCCTGGCTGCAGCACGCCATTTCCCCGCGCCCCATCTGTTTTGCCAGTACCATTGACGCGCAAGGAAAAGTGAACCTTTCGCCCTTTAGTTTTTTCAACTTGTTCAGCTCCAACCCACCCATTGTGGTCTTTTCCCCTTCGCGCCGTGGGCGGGACAACGCCCTGAAAAACACCTTGGAAAATGTATTGGAAGTACCCGAAGTGGTCATCAACATTGTGGACTACAACATGGTGCAACAAGTGAGTTTGTCTTCTTGCGAATACCCCAAGGGGGTCAACGAATTTGAGAAAGCAGGTTTCACGCAAATGCCCGCCACCAGTGTAAGACCTCCGTTGGTAAAAGAAGCGCCCATACAATTGGAGTGCAAAGTTCTTGAAGTAAAATCTTTGGGAGAGACGGGCGGTGCCGGACAATTGGTGATTGCCGAAGTGATATGCATGCACGTGGCCGATGAAGTATTGAATGAAGCCGGCACCATGATTGACCAACGCAAATTGGATTTGGTGGCCCGTTGTGGTGGCAATTGGTATGCCCGGGTCAATGCCCACCATTTATTTGAAGTGGAGAAGCCCAATACCCAATTGGGCATGGGCATAGATGCCCTGCCATACAATATTCAACGCAGCCAATTTTTAACAGGTAATCACTTGGGACAATTGGCCAACCTCACTGCCATCCCAGACATTGATCCGGCGTACAGCGATGATCAATTGAAAAATATTGTGCAATACTATGCCATCAATCCAACCGAGATGGAACAAGAACTGCACCGACATGCCGCCCGTTTACTGGACCAAGGCCGCGTGGCGGATGCCTGGCAAGTTTTGTTGTCGGGTGGTTAGTGTTTACCCAGTACATTCACATGGCTGACTGGTAATAGTTTTCACTCAAGCCAAATTTTCGCTCAGGGGCTTTTTCTTCTAGTGCGTGAAATGCCACAGGCCGCATGCCCGTAAACTGTTGATAGACCTTGCTCAAATGCTGGTAATCGTAAAACCCGGTTTCAATGGCAATGCGCAACCAATCCATTTCTGGGTGGGCATTGCGCAAACGAAATGCTTGGTCAAAACGAATGATTTGCAAAAATTGCTTGGGCGAAACACCCGTGCGTTCATAAGATTTGCGCTCGATGGTCTTGGTGCCCATGAACAATTGTTTGGCCATTTGGTCCAAAGAAATGGCGTCGGGTTGATACAACCATTGGGACATAAAAAGGTCCAGGGGCGATGCGGGCTTTTGCACTTTGCGCACCAATTGCGGCAAGAATCCATCGGCCACCGCCACCATGGCGGCATAATCGGCACAATGAAAAAGTTGTTCATTCATTTGATCCAAGCCGGGTCCAAACACCATGGCTGCATCCAAGTATTGGTTCTGCAAAGCCGTTGCCGGGATACCTGTTAGCCGATACAAAGCTCCGGGCTGAAAGATGACCTGAAAGACCAAAAATCGTCGGCCAATGTGGCGCTGGGTCACTTGGGTAAATTGACCATAAACCACCACGGGCAAATTTTTCTCAGTCCTTCCGCCTTCACTGTATTGCACTGTTTCGGTGTCGTAAGGATAAAAGGCCAAGCACTGTTCTGGTCGCGGTGGATAGGCTTTAAAAGGCACCAGGTCGCCCACACCAAATTCCAGGTGCACAATGCGGTAGAGTTGAACCCATTCCCGCAAAGCCAGGGCAGGAGCAAAGTCTTTCAGAACCATTTTAGGGCAGGCGCATTTTGGTCAAGATCAAGTTACTGCATTCTCACAAACTGAGGGGCGGTCCCACCACTTTCATTTGGTGGGCTGCATGAATCCGGTCCATTTCTTCGGTGCTGGGTGGCCCGGCCATTTTGTTCATGGTACTAAAAAATTCTTCCATCTTTCCCGCGGGCTGCAAAAAATAAATCAATCTTCCCCTGTCGGTTAATTGGATCCAAGTGTGCGGAATCCCCCTTGGCAAAAAAATGGTATCCCCCGCACCCAATTCTTTTAGTTCATCGCCTACTTTAAAGCGATAGCGGCCCGATACCACGGTGAAGACTTCATCTTGCTCAAAATGGATGTGCAACATGGGGCCCACTTTTCCCAGGCCCGTGTAATCAAACATAGAAAGGGCCCCACCCGTGTCCTTGCTGGAAATCTTTAAATCATTGGGGTGGACACCCAAAAATTTCACCACCTCGCCAAACCGGGAAGCACCTGCGCCCACCACAAAGGGTTGGGGGTTGGACCCTGGGTTTACCGTTACTGGTGGGTGAACCCCTTCATGGGGCAAGGGCATTGGGGCCGATACAGGGGCAGCCGATACAGGGTTGGACCATTGGGCCAAAGCGGGCAAACCCAGTGCCAGACCCGTCAAAAATTGTTTGCGTTCCATGGGATTTGTTTTTCCAAATCTCCACCCCAACAGGCCTGTTCTCTTGGTAAAAAACAGACATTCTTGCGTAGAAATACGTTGGAACCGACCCCTCACAGTTTTTAGTTTTATGGTCTCCAAGAGTTGAAGGGGGCCCAAAGGCGGTGTACAACGCCTCGCTGAATATCGTTCCCAAGGCGAGAAGACAGGGGATATCAATCCATAATTTATCTCATGAAAAAGATCATACCCATTGGGCTGAGCTTGGTCACAGCCATTGTGATCCTGGGCTCAGGTTGTCAAAAAAAAGACCAATTGACAACACCCGCACCTGCCGAAACCAACCTGAAATCGCAACTGGTGCAATCCGAATCCTTCCAACAGTTTACCCGCGATTTTTTGCGCGACTACTATTATTTCACCGCCTACCACAGACCTGTCCAAAACAACAAGGACCAGTTCTTACAAGATGTGCAAGCCAATGACAAAGACGAGAAAAAGCTGAGTGCCGTTTATCGCCAGCACAACCTGCATTTTGGCAAGGCTTTTTTCTTGCGCATGCAAATGCAAGAAGATGTCTTGGCCTTGGTCAAAGCCCATCCGTTTTTGGAAACCTTGCCCGATGGAGAAGGGGACAAGCTGATCATTGAAGCCATGAAAGCTGGATTCCAATCCAAGGACAGCCGCTGGGTGGCGTTGCGCCATGAAACCATAGGTACTTATGCACCCCGTAAGATCCGCGCATCTTTTGCCCTTCCCAGCCCCGGGTTCCAACGCGGCATTC
>RDYY01000177.1 GCA_004293505.1 Sphingobacteriia bacterium
GAGGTATTCAGGATTTTGACGGGCAAGGTTTTCACGGCGGTAAAGGTAATGCCCAAAGGCTTAATTTTGGCCCATGGCTCATTCCATTGTTTCAGCCTTTTCGGACAATACCAACAAATCATCCCTGTCTCACCGCATGCGTTTTGGTAGGCACCAATTTTTTTTGTCCTGCTTGGAACAGTTGCGCCAAAAAAGAACTGGCTACATCCGGATACTGGACATTGGCGGCACCAAAGAATATTGGCAGTCCATGGGGTTTTCTGCTCCTGATGTGCGGATCAGCTTATTGAACTTGGGACCCGCCGCTGGTCCACTGGAACCCTATATGGACAGCTTGGTGGGCGATGCCAAGGACCTGAGTGATATTCCCGATCAGTCCTATGACTTGGTTTTTTCCAATTCAGTGATAGAACACTTGTTTTCTTTGAACAACCAAAAAGCCATGGCCAAAGAGGTACAAAGGGTGGGCAAAAACTATTTTATCCAAACCCCCAATTATTGGTTTCCCATTGAGCCACATTGGGTTTTTCCCTTTTTTCAATATTTGCCTCGGTCCATCCGGGTTTTGCTGACCCAATCGGGATCTTGGGGCCATATTGGCCAACAAAAAGACCTAGACAGCGCAAAAAAGCAAGTAGATGAAGTCAGGCTCATGACCCAAGCTGAGCTGGCCAACTGTTTTCCTGGGTGCCGTTTTTATGCCGAAAAATGGGGTGGCATGAACAAATCATGGATTGCGCACAATTTTTAACCACAGAAAGCAGACTAAAAAATAAAAAATGTCATCATCTGTTGCCATCATCTTGGTCAATTGGAACAGTTACGATTTTACCCACGACTGTATTTGCTCTTTGCAAAAAGTTAACCATGATCGGTTCACCATCATTGTGGTAGACAATGGCTCCATGGATGGGTCTGGCCTTAAAATAAAAACGGAGCACGAAAATGTAGTAGTCCTTTTTTCACCTGAGAACAAGGGATTTACAGGCGGCAACAACATGGGTTTTGACTATGCTTTGGAACAGGGCTTTGATTATGCCATGCTGCTCAACAATGATACTTTTGTAGAACCTGAATTTTTGGCCCCCTTGGTGCATTATTTGGATGCAAATCCACAAGTAGGCGCTGTTCAACCCCGCATTTATTTTAACCACGACAGGAACTTGCTCTGGAATGGCGGAAATGGATTCTACCCATGGATTGGTTGGACCTATACCAGTGGCGAAAACAAATTGACCCAGCCCAAACATTTGCAAATTAAAAACATGGATTGGATTACTGGCTGTGCTTTCATGGTCAGGACCAGTATTCTTAGAAAGACGGGCTTGTTGGCACCCAATATGTTCATTTACAGCGAAGACGTTGACCTGTCTTTTAGGATAAGGGCTTTGGGTTATGGTCTCACCTATGTGCCTGATTCCATCATTTACCATGTGGCAGGTGCTTCCAATAAAAAAAAGGAAAAAGGCAAAGAAGGATTTGTCAACCCCATTGTGCATTACCTGAATCAACGCAACCGAATTTGGGTACTCAAAAAATATACACCTTGGTATTGTGTTCCAACGGTTCTGCTGTTTAATATTTTTTATTATACCCTCATTATGGGGTATTTTGCCCTGCGCAGGAGACCAAAAAAATTCAAGGCCGTTGTCAAAAGCATCAGGGATGGCCTGACAGGTTCCATAAAATATGCATAAAGAGTTGCAATGAAGAAAATTCTCATTACAGGAGTGGCTGGAATGATTGGTTCCAAATTGGCCGAATATATTTTACAGCAATATCCCAGTTATGAAGTGGTGGGGATTGATAATTTATCTGGCGGTTATACCGAGAATGTTCCACCCCAGGTTCAGTTTCATTCCTTGGACCTGACAACAGCCCCGTTGGATGCTGTTTTTAAAAGCGGAGAGATTGAGTATGTTTATCACCTGGCCGCTTATGCGGCTGAAGGATTGAGCCCTTTTATCCGTTGCTTTAATTATCAAAATAATTTGGTGGCAACAGCCAATGTTGTCAATGCCTGCATCAAATACAATGTCAAGAGACTGGTGTTTACCTCCAGCATGGCTGTTTACGGCATTGGAACCCCTCCGTTTGACGAATTGCACGTTCCCAACCCAGTAGATCCCTATGGCGTGGCCAAATATGCTTGTGAAATGGACATTCAAATTGCTGGAGAACAGCATGGATTGGATTGGTGCATCGTCAGGCCCCACAATGTATACGGTGAGCACCAAAACATTTGGGACAAATACAGAAACGTTTTGGGCATTTGGATGTACCAAAAACTCAATGACCAAGCGTTTACCGTTATTGGTAAAGGGCAACAGAAAAGAGCTTTTACCTATTTGGGCGACTGTTTGGAGCCACTGGCACAAGCGGCCTTTAGTGAAAAAGCCTCTCGCCAAACCATCAACCTGGGCAGTTCTACCGAAACCAGTATCCTTGAAGCCGCACATATCTTAAAAGAAATCATTGGGGGGGCCGATATCGAGTTTTTACCAGAAAGACACGAGGTGGTCAATGCCTATTCCACCCACGAAAAAGCAAGGTCCTTGCTGGGCTATGTGGACCAAACCCAATTGAGGGATGGATTGGTCATGATGTGGGAATGGGCTCAAAAACAGCCCAAAAGGATTAGAAAAGAGTGGGAAACCTACGAATTGGACAAAGGAATGTACGGTTTTTGGAAAAATTAAGGGCCTTGCTGGGTTTTTCAATGAGAAGCGAGCATTTTTAGAGGTGATGGTTTTGTGTTACCTTCACGCCCACCGTTATGAAGAAAAACCTGCGGAACCAGCAAATGGTGCGTTATGTAGCAGACATTTTTGCGCTGCTTTTGGCCTATGGTCTAACGGTTTGGTTGCATTATGGCAAATGGCAAGCCATCTCATTTGTTATTTTTCCTGGGTTAACCCTCTCTTTTTGGTTCCTGTTGAGCACCATCAGCCATTTGTATGCAGAGCGGCGATCGAACAAGTTTTCTGAAGAAATCATCTTTATTGGGTACAATATCCTCTTGTTGGCCATTTTATTGAGCTCGACCTTTTATTTTTTTAAACCTACTGCCGCCTATCACCCTGTTTTTTTGCGGGATTTTCTGGTCTTGGCCTTTGCTTTTGTTTTGTTGCTAAAGTATGCCTTGCGCAAAAGCATCCATGCAGCCCTTCACCAGGGAAAATTGTATGATAAAATCTTGTTGGTGGGCAATACGCCAGCGGCTTACAGCTATTACGAAACCATCAATAAATATTACTATTATGG
>RDYY01000178.1 GCA_004293505.1 Sphingobacteriia bacterium
ACGGGCTGGTCTTGCCATTGGTAGCGGTTTTGGTGCCGAGAAATGGACTGGGCTTGGTCAAAAGAATAACCGCTGATGTGGGCAAAACGCAACCGAAAGGTTTCATTGACCCAATAGCTCTTGTGGACAAAAGACAAATTTCTTTCGTGTAAATTCCAATACGCCAAATTGGCCCCTGGGTCTTCCCAGACCTTTACCCCTGAAAACAAAATGGGCAAAAGGTTCAACCAATTTTGGTCCACCCCCATCCCTTCTGCAAAATCATAATAACATTCGTTGCGCATGTGGCCTGCCCACCAATTGAAAATGGCCCTGGCGTTTTCCCCTGGTTTGGTGGCAAAAAATCCTGCATTGTACAAGCCTGAGCGCAGGGTAACCCTTTCATTGGGCAAGCAATCGTCTGCCGGATATGGGTGGGTAAAATGGGGCGTCATCACCCAATCATTTGTTTGCAAAAAAGACACCACATCGATAAGGTCATGCCACACATAAATGTCGCTGTCCAAATAAAATAAGTGGTCCAAGTGCGCTTCTTGCAAAAAATGCTGTCCGGCCAAAACCTTTACAGCACAGTTCAATTCCAAGACCGAGTATTGCTGGGCCATTTCTGCAAAATGGGGCAAGGGGCAAAAACTGTGCAGGGTCAAATCGGCCCCTCACTTCATCTACCAAGACCAAGCGGGTCACCCAACCCGGGTGGTGGGCCAAAAAGCCATCCAACATGGTTTTGGCATGGGCCAAATGATTGGCCGAACAAACCGTGTAGAGTAGATTCATGCTTGGTTTTTTCTGGCCAATAAAACGGTGTTCAAATAAAGTTTATCGGACTTGGGCCAGAAGGGTTCTGCCACATAAAAGCCCATGTTGAGCCCAGGCACCAACACTTGTCGCACCAATTTGTGAAAAAATGTCCAGCGCGACAAGAGGGGAATTTTGTGCAACCACTCGTTGTAAAGATACACCACCAAGAGCTGGTGCAAAGTGCTGATGAAATGACCATTTTTCTTTACCTGTGTTACAGTAAACCCATTGCGAGACAATAAATCTTGTAAAGCAAAACGGGTATAGCGCGCATAGTCAACGGGCACTTCGTGTTCTTCCCAAGCAAAAGGAGTAGTGATCAAGAGTTGGGCACCGGGTTTCAAGACGCGGTTGATTTCCGGCAAGATTTCTGGCAAGCCAAAAACGTGCTCGAAGACCTCGCTGGAAAACAGGCCATCAAAGTGTTGGTCAGGAAAAGGAATGGTCTTGCCATCNNACATCTACTCCTTCCCCACTGTGGTCATGGCCTTCTGAAGCATAATCCAGTCCCACGTATTCTTGTACATTTGTGAACAAGGACCGATAAGGCTTCTCGCCACAACCAAAATCCAATAACCGCCCTTGAAACTGGACGGCAAGGGGTTCAATGGCTTTCAGCAAACCCTTGCGAATAAAGTAGAGGGGATGAGAAAGAGAGGGATTGAAATTAAATGGCACCATGCGAGCATCAACTGATCGGGACAAATTAAACCCTTTTTTGTACATGACCATCCGATACGACCACCAGATTTTTTCTTTGCAACGCCAAGGTGGGATATCGCGCTATTTTCTTTCCCTGCTCAAGGGCTTTGCCCACCATGACCTGGTCAAAACCGAAACCCCCGTTTTGGGCAGCATCAACCAGTATTGGCAAGCATGGAAGGGCAAGGGTCCTTGGTGGGCCCAAGGCCAGTGGAAAGGACAAAAAGATTTTTGTTACGGGCTCAACGATGCATATGATGCCTTCACAGGTCCAAGGTCTACCTGTCAAGTGTTTCACCCCACTTACTATTCACTTGCTGCGCTCACCAGGGTACCGGGTCGTCCCCTGGTGATCACCATCCATGACTTGACCGATGAAATCCATCACCGCCATTTGCCCGCTTACCAAAAAATCTTGGCCCAACGCAAAGCCCACATTGAAAAAGCCGATCACATCATTGTGGTGTCTCAACATACCCAAGCCGATTTGGTAGAACAGTACAAAGTCCCGGTTGAAAAAACAACGGTGGTTTACCACGGACCCAGTTGGGACAAACCCCAACCCCTGCCCCACACGGCCCCCAATGGCCACCCTGAAAACCCGTTTTTGCTTTACGTGGGACAAAGGTTTGCCTATAAAAATTTTACGGGATGGGTCCAAGCATTTGCCAGGTTGCAAGACCGTTTTCCCGATTGGCGATTGGTGTGCACAGGTGGTGGGCCTTTTACCCAAGCCGAAGAAAAAATCCTGACCCAACTGGGCCTCGGCCAAAAAATAAAATGGGTGCCCGCCCCCACCGATGCCGACTTGCAAGCACTGTACCAAGCTGCTGCTGCCTTGGTCTACCCCAGTTTGTATGAAGGCTTTGGCCTCCCCATTCTAGAAGCATTTTCTGTGGGCTGTCCTGTGTTGGCCGCCAATGCTTCTAGCACGGCAGAAATTGCTGGTCCTGCGGCCCTGCTTTTTGATCCACTCAAACCCGACGAAATCACCCAATGCATGGCCGCTTTCATGAACAATCCCCATGCCCATGCGGCGCTGGTAGAAAAAGGCTTTCAACGTTTTGACCAATTCAGTTGGGAAAAAGCCTGTCAGCAAACCGCTGCTGTTTACCAGAAATCCTAAAGCCTTATTTTCGCGCCAAGAAATTTCCCACCATGGCCTTTAAACCCATCAAAGCTTGGAGAACCCTTTGGGGCCAAGACAAGTCCCACTCCGACCTTCCTCCTGACTTTGAGCCCCTCCACCAACGCGTCTTGGACCAGGTAAGGCCTTTTACCATGACCAGCCCTGCGCGCATTTTTGGTTTGGTAGAAGGCGTGAAATACGTGATCCAAAACAATATCCCCGGAGATTTTGTGGAATGTGGGGTGTGGAAAGGCGGCAGCAGCATGGCCATGGCCGCTACCCTGTTGGAATTGGGTGTCACCAACAGAAAGCTTTGGCTCTTTGATACATTTGAAGGCATGACGGCCCCGGGCCAAGAAGACGTGGACCAATTGAACCGGGATGCCGCTTCACAATTAGCGGCCGATGCAGACCACAAAGCCGAGAGTGTGGTCTGGGCTTATTCTGGTTTAGCAGAAGTAAAAGCAAACCTTGCCCGCATCGCTTATCCTTCTGGGAACATCCACTGGGTACAAGGCGATATTTTACAAACAGTTCCCGGCCAAGCCCCTGAACAGATTGCCTTGCTCAGGTTGGACACGGACTGGTATGCTTCTACAGCCCATGAAATGAAACACTTGTATCCCCGCCTTTCTGCACAAGGGGTATTGATTGTGGACGATTATGGTTTTTGGAAAGGCTCACGCCAAGCAGTGGACGAGTATTTGCAAGCGCACAAGATTCATTTGTTGTTGAACCGCATGGACGAGACGGGCCGCATGGCCATCAAACCCAACCAGCTTTAAGTTTTTGTTAGCCCTGCTTTAAACATTCTCCCAGCCCATCTTTTTTTTCCAAGCAAAAAGCCATTTGCCCAAAGGCGTTAACAAAAGCCAATGCAGGCAACGCAAACGAAAGGCCCAAAGCCGGGCTTTGAAGGAGAAGCCATGGTAGGATTCATACACAGCAATGTTTTCGGCCACTGCAGCCAAATAGTGTTGGGTACTGATGCCTTGGTCGTCAAAGACCACCAAGGGTTCGGGTAAAAAAAGATACCCCTCTGCCGGCATGCGACAGAGCAAATCATAGTCCATGGCAATTTTCCATTGCAGGTGAAATGTCCCGGTTTGCACATAGACCGATGGGCGCACAAACCAAGTGGGGTGAAACACACTGCGCATGCCCCGGTAAATTTTTTGGGGATCAAAAGGTTTGCCCACCACAACAGGCAGGCCCCCTCTGTGCAATTGCATTTTGCCACTGAGCCACTGGGTGGCGGGATTGGCCAAAAAAGCAGCCCCTACCTTTTCCAACACTTGGGCATGGGCATACAAGTCTCCTGCATGCAAAAGGTGCAGGATTTCTCCTTCGGCCCTTGCTATTCCTTTGTTCATGGCATCGGAAATGCCCTTGTCTTTTTCGTGTAAAAATTTTCGGTAGGCCGGTTGAGGCGATTGCGCTGCCCATTGCGCAATGTCCGCTTGGGTAGAACCATTGATCACCCAATGTTCAAAAGGCACTACCGTTTGTGCTTCAATGGACAGACATGTTTTTTGCAAGTCTTCCAAGTTGTTGAAGCAAATGGTGATGATGGTAAATTTGGGTCTGGTCAAAGCAATTGTTTCTGTTGGTCAACGCTGGACAAAGCTGCTAAAAATTGCTGCATCCCCTTGGTTTTTTCTTCGTCCCAGCGGTATTGGATGTTCTGGGTAAAATACGTGAGCAAATCATAGGGAGGGTTGGGAATGGCCGCCACCACTTCGTTGATGTGGCCCAAGCCATAGCCATTGGCGCGGTTAAATGCATCCAAGAAATCTTCGGACAAGGGCTTGACCGCTACCCATGCTGCAAACACAAAAGGCAGGCCTGTAAA
>RDYY01000179.1 GCA_004293505.1 Sphingobacteriia bacterium
GGCAACAACCAATTGCAAGAATTGGTGGCAGAACACAGCAACAAAAACATCCTCTATTTTCAAACCCCTTCTTTGGAAATTCGCAACCCCAAACTGGCGCCGCTGCACATAGATGGGGACCCGGTAGAAACAGCCGAGACCTGCCAGATCAACATTATTCCGGCCGCTTTTCAACTGATTTGTCCAAAAGAATAAGGCGCAAGCGTTGCAATTCTTCTTGGTTCAAATGATTTTTCATGGCCAAGCCAATGTCTCTTTTTTCAGCCGCCGTTAAGTGAAAACTCAAGCTGGCGGGGGCTTCTTTTTTACCCGGCACATATTGAAAAGCCACCCGGTACAAATGGTTGTTGAAACCATCCAAGACATAATCCAACTGGTCGTGTTGGTAATAGTCTTGCATCTTGTACCAATTGTTTTGCAAAATCAAAAAGGGCTGGGTGCTGTAACCCAATAGGGACTTGCTTTCCAGGGGTTTTTCCCAATCGCTGAATCCCCTGTCCCTGATTTGGATCAAGACAATTTTGGCCGTATTGGCCAAGAGCCAATCCTTGTATTCTTGCAAAAAACGCAAAGCGGTTTCTTGGCCAAAATTATCGCGCAGGCCTGCATCCATGACATCAATGATGGGGTTGGAAGGCAACCATACATTGGGCAAGACATAGGGGAAAGTGGCGTTCATGCGCAAGGCCGTGAGGGTATTCAATCCAGCAGCAGATTGTTGGGCAAAAAAAGATTGGAAATCCAAGGCATCGGCATCAAAGGGGCGCAAATGGCGCGGGTCCACTGCTGGTCGCATCAGGAATCGGCTGGGTCTTGACGCTACAATCAGTTTGCGGCCATCACGGGTGATGGCTGCATTGTAAATGATGGCGGGCAATTTGCCTGCTCGCTCGGCAGCTGTATCGGCCAACAAAGACCGGTTGAGCAAACCTTGGGTATTGCGGCTGAGTTGTTGTTCAAAAGCATAGCCCCGGTCTTTGTTGTACAAGAATCCATTGCGCGCAAATTTTTGGATGGGGCCCAACAAATCGCGGGTTAAAAAAGAAGAGAACAAGGGACTGAGCAAGTCTTTGGAAATGGCTTCCACATGGGCAGGCGCAGTAAGGTCAATGGGCTGGCCATTTTGTTTTTCGGCATAAAGTGCGCGAAAATAAGCAGCCCCCAACATGCCCCCCGATGCTCCACTGATGAGAAAAGTTTTTTGCATCAAACTGTCGCCCAATTCTTTTTGCAAAGCTTGCAAAGCATTCATGGTAAAAGCTGCGCTGCGCGTACCTCCCCCACTGGTACTGATCAGGAACATGATGGGTTGGGGGCTCAGCTGGCGGGCCTTCCAAGCTTCCAGCATCTGGTAATAAACGGCTTTGTCTTTGGCAATGGAATCGGGGTGCAACAGTTTGGCCACGGCTTCTTGGGTATAGGGCGGCCGTGTTGCGGCTGATTGGTAGTTGAGGCCATAGGCTTTGTTGCGGGGGTCCAACCATTCGGCTTGGTACAGGTAATTGCCCACCGCATACAGCAAGATCAACACGGGAATGCTCCAGGTACCCAAGACCAAAGAAATGGCGCCTGCTACCGCTACCAAAACAGCAAAAAACAGGGTGATGCTGGCGGCGGCCGGCAATTGAAACAAACGGGTATCGGAAGAATAACCAACCCCAATCAAAAACACAAAAGCGATGGAGATGGCCAGGACCGCCGCTACGTGGTGGCGTTGAAACACATTGTCCAAAAACGCTTTGCTGTAGTGTTGTACATCGCGGGGGCGACGGATGCGGCCAGCAGCCGAAACAAACCAGTCCACCCGCAAGAGCCGGCTTTCTTGGCCCGCTGGTCGCTCACCCCAAAGGGCTGGGGACTGTTGCGCATCATGCTGGTGATTGGCTTGGGTGATGACCGACCCAACCGTATAATAGATGGTTTTATCGGCCCCAAAAAAATACAAAAACGCAATGCCCAAGGCCAAGGAAAATCCGCCCAAATATCCCAGGACTTGAAAGAGGATGGCGCTGTTGGCAAACAGTTCTTGGTCGTGGGTGAAATGATAGGCCCGCCAAAAATAAAAGACCAAAAAACACAGGGGAATGATGGCGTTGTTGATGCAATATTTTAAAAAAGGTTGGGCCGTGGTGGCCAAAAAACGCAAGTGCCGGCTGTACAAAATAAAAGTGGTGATGTTCCAGCTCATGATAAAGACCCCTGTGGTAAAACCCACAATGGCCGTGCTCAAAGCAGAGACTTTGCCAAAATATTCAGGTGCCAAAAAAAGCGAATAAGCCCCAAAATTACGCATGAAGCTACCCGCCACGGTGGCAAACAAAATGTACCATATGAGCAAGAAAACCTGGTGCCGGCGAAAGTGCAGGAGAAAGAGTTGGATGGGCAAGCCATGCCAAAACCGGATCAGGTTTTTTTTCATACTCGCATCAGGTACAATAATGATACCAAAGACAACAAGAAGAGCATTCCTGTGAGTTGGTGAATTTGGGCCAACCATTCAAACCCACCCCATTGTCCAGCTTGGATGCCCGAACTGGCCAAAACCGTTAAAATGCCCAAGAGCACTTGGCCCAAAACCAATGCCACGGCCAGCAAAGCCGCTTTGCGCAAGAGGGGGCTGGTGGCTTGGCGCCAAAGTCTTGTGCCAAAGACCAAAACGCCCAAGGCCAGCAGATAGGCCAAGCCCCGGTGAATGAAGTGGACCAAAATGGTGTTGTCAATGAAATTCAAGAGAAAGGGATCTTCTTTGAACAAACTGGCCGGCACCCAATCTCCATTGATGGTGGGCCAGGTAGCTGCTACATTGGCGGCTTTGTGTCCGGCCATCAATGCCCCGTACAACAATTGCAGCACCAACAGAGACAAAAGACACAATAGGGCGGGCCGATAGCGGGGCTGGGCTTCTTTTGCCGATGCTGGCACCAAGAGTTGGAGGGCAAACCAAAACGTATAGGACAAAAGCCCCAAGGCCAAAATAAAGTGCAGGGCCAACCGCGTGGGCTTAACATAAACGGCATCACCGGTTAGGCCGCTGGCCACCATGATCCAACCCACGGCGCCCTGCAGGGCGCCGAGCAAAAACAGCGAGACCAGCGGCCCCACCATGGCTTTGCGGAAATAGCCCTTGACCCAGAAAAAAACAAATCCACCTGCAAAGACCAATCCAATCAAACGGGCCCAAAGGCGGTGGAACCATTCCCAAAAAAAGATGAAAAAAAGATGAACTTGAATTGGTCCAAGCCAAAATCAAAATTCAAAAGTTGAAACTGTGGCGTGGCTTTGTACTTGTTGAATTCTACCAGCCAAGCTGCTTCGTTCAGGGGTGGCAGGCTGCCCGTGACAACTTTCCATTCTGTAATAGAGAGACCCGAACCCGTGAGGCGGGTAATGCCCCCCAAGGCAATTTGAATGATGGTCATGCCCACCCCTACCAATAACCAAATGGCTACTGCCCTGTCTGTATGCTTCTTGTCTGTCATATGCTTGTCTTGTGTCAAAATTATAACACCGCAAGCAAGCAAGGGTTTGATTTTCACAAATCAG
>RDYY01000180.1 GCA_004293505.1 Sphingobacteriia bacterium
TGGGTCTAGCAGACAGCTTGTTTTCCAATCCCAAAAACTGGTGTGAAGAAGACATGCCATTGGCCCATCACACAGTCTTGGTACCCGCTGGTACGGCGCACCAACCGGTTATTGATTTTCCCACTTCATTAGCGGGATTGGTGTTGTCCCCATCAGCCCAACTGACCCTCAACAGCAGTTTGGTTTTAACCGATACCCTGAGCGCTGCGCCTTCATCTATTGCAGCAACCCAAGGAAAATTCATTTGGCAGGGTAGCAAAGACTTGGGTCTTGATGGCCGCATATTTGGCACCAAGGGACTGGGGGAATTGGTCCTTTCCAACAGTGGAAAGGTGGTGTTGACCGATTCGTTGTTATTGAACAAAGGGTTAAGCCTGCACCAAGGAAAACTAGAAACAAATGGGCTGCTGCAGTTGAAAAAAGGAGCCAGACTTTTTCCTGCTGGGCCTAGTGCAATGTTGGATGGTTTTGCCCATGTTGAATTTTCGCTTTCACCTTTTAACCAAACATCGGCTTGGGTGGGTTTACCCTTTTCCCATTTTTTCAACAGCGAAAATTTTTCAGCTGTTGTTTCCCAAGCCAGTTCCTTTGCTTTACCGATAGACACCAATGGGTTGGTCTTGGACAGTGTATCCCTGGTTCTGACCAAAACAAGTCCCTGGCTTTCACACCAATCACTGTTCATAAAACAAACGCCCACCTCTCTGCTCAATACACCCACATCACCCGCCACACCTCATTATCCATCTCTTTGGTTATCTGGCCAATTAAACATGGGAAACCATTCCTTGACCCTTACAAAGAAGCCTGTGCCAACGGGTGTTTGGCTGAAGAATCCTTATTTACACGAGGTCAACTTGGCCAAATTGGGAGGCTATGCCCGGCCTTGGATTTGGGTGTGGGACCCCAGTGGAGGCCAAGAGGGCATGTTTAACTTGTTGTCTGCTGCATCGGCCTATCGCCTTTCTCCCTTTGAATCCTTCTTGGTAATGTCTCCCAAGGAACAAGATGAAAACTTGGCCTGGACTGAATCGGCTAAATGGTTGGATACCGATAAAATAGATGCAGCAACCAAGTTATCAGGAAGCCTTCACTCCTTTGCCATTGAATGGTTCACAAATGGACAGTTACAAGACAGGGCCTATGCTTTTGACCATCCCCAAAGTGCCTCCCGTATAGACAGTTTAGATGCCCCCAAACCAACACAACCCGGCACCAATTTGTTTTTCTGGAGCACGGACGGCAAAAAATTGGCTGCTGATGTCAGGCGTTGGACGCCAAACACTACCCTGGACTTGGGTTTTAGCCAAGCAACAAGAGGTGAGCACCTGTTGAAAATACAAGAAGCCCATCTGCCAAAAGACATGCCATGGGTGGTGTTTGATCGTTACCATTTGCGTTCCTTCCCCCTGCAAACCGATAGCAGCTATGTCTTTCAAGTGAACAATGATTCCCTCAGCCGAGACCCCCATCGGTTCATGGTGACCTCTGCTTTGCGTTTGCCGCAAGCAGAAAGACTGGTCCGAGATTTCTCGGTTAAACTTTATCCCAATCCCGTCCACACTGAACTCTACATGGAATGGCAAGGAGAAGATTCGCAAAACTTGATGGTGGAAATCTTAGGATCCAATGGCATTGTTTTGAAACGTTATGCTTTAGGCACCGTGAAACAAGGGCGGTTTAAGCTACCCTTGAACCACTTGGGTCCAGGCGTCTATTTCCTGCGCGTGCAAGGGGGTGAACACCAAAAAACAATTCGCTTCCTTAAAGCCAATTAGATTTTGACCATCCAACCGTGGGTGTCAGCTACTTTGGATTGGCGGATGTCGTTGAGGGCTTTTTTGAGGGCTGGGGCAGTAACAAATTTTTGGGTATCAAAGTGCAATTTTTCTTCTTTGTAACCCAGCAATTCAATCATGGAAATGGTTGCCGCTGTTCCAGCACCAAACACTTCTGTTAATTCCCCTTTGGCATAGGCTTCCATGACTTCGTCCATGGCCAGTGGTCTTTCTTCTACTTGGTAACCCATTTCATCCAAAAGAACCAATACAGATTTGCGCGTGATGCCATCCAAAATGGTACCTTCTTCCAAAGAAGGGGTCACTACTTTTTGGCCAAAAACAAAAAACACGTTCATCATGCCTACTTCTTGCACAAAGCGGTGTTCGCGGGCATCGGTCCACAAAACTTGGTCATAGCCTTTTTCGCGGGCCAATTGTGTGGGGTACATGCTGGCACCGTAATTGCCCGCATTTTTAGAAAACCCAACCCCACCGGCCACAGCCCGGGTAAAGTGTTCTTCCACCCAAATTTTCATGGGCACAGAGAAATAAGGACCAGTAGGGCTTAAAATGATCATGAACTTGTAAGTATCAGAAGCTTTTACACCCAAGATGGCATCTGTGGCAAACATGAAGGGGCGAATGTACAGCGAGTGGTCGGGCAGTGCAGGAATCCAATCTTTTTCCAGTGCAATCAATTGGCGCATCCCGTCCAAAAACAATTCTGCTGGTACTTCAGGCATCATCATGCGAGCCGCTGACAGGTTGAAGCGTTTTAAGTTTTCATCGGGGCGAAAAATATAGGCATTGCCAGCTTCATCCTTGTAGGCTTTGATGCCTTCAAAAATGGCTTGTCCATAATGCAAGGCGGCCATGGAAGGGTCAAAATTGAGGGGCTGGTAAGGCCTGATGACCACATTGGTCCATTCACCGTTCACATAATCTGCTTCCAACATGTGGTCCGTAAAATGCTTTCCAAAAGGAACATTTTCCAGCGCCACTTGCAATAATTTTGAGCTTTGAACGCGTTGAACGGGTATATCAAGTACTGCAGTCATAGTCCTATATTTGGCGCAAAGAAACAAAAAAAACAAAAACTAACAACTGTTAATATTTTAAATGGACACGCACAGCGCATTAAGCCCTCAACAACTGGCCGAATGGTTTCCCCGCCAATTGGTGTCCATTACTGAATCTGTTGTAGACCAGCCGGCTTTGGCCCTCCCCTTTTTGGGTCAAAACGGGAAAAAAATCTTGGTCCTGGTCCATGAAAAGGGCTTTGCCCATACGGCCGATCAACATTTGGACTTTTTGGTCTCGGTGTTGCAAGCTTGTCGATTGGGTTTGGCCGATATAGCCCTGGTGAATGTTGCCGAAAAAAACCTGAACTGGACTCAACTATTGGAACAGTTTCAACCCACAGTTA
>RDYY01000002.1 GCA_004293505.1 Sphingobacteriia bacterium
GGCATTTCAAAAACCAATTCCACCCGGGTGGGGGTCAAATAGCTTTGGTTGATCAGGATGCCTCGCTTGCCCAAACAAAGGGTCATGATATTGCCAATATAATCGGGCAGGGTAATGATTTGGGCCTTGATAAATGGTTCTTCAATGCGGTCAATCTTAACGGGATCGGGCATCTCCGTGGGGTTGTTCACAATGATGTGCTCGCCCCGGGTGGTGTAGGCATTGAAGCTTACGTTGGGCACGGTGGTGATCACGGTTTGGTTAAACTCGCGCTCTAATCGTTCTTGGATGATCTCCATGTGCAGCAAACCCAAGAATCCACAACGAAAACCAAAGCCCAAAGCCTGAGAAGTTTCCAATTCAAATGTGAGGGAGGCATCGTTCAATTGCAATTTGTCCATGCAATCGCGCAGTTCTTCAAACTCATCGGTGTTCACTGGAAATATCCCAGCAAAAACCATGGGCTTGACTTCTTCAAAACCCTTGATCATTTCACCGGGGTTATTGGCCAAGGTTATGGTATCACCCACTTTTACTTCTTTGGCATTTTTGATGCCAGTGATGATATAGCCCACATCGCCCGCCCTGACCTCGTCCTTGGGGGTCATGGTTAATTTCAACACCCCTACTTCATCAGCTGTATAGTCATTGCCCGAAGCCACAAAACGAATCTTGTCGCCTTTTTTCATCACCCCATTCAAAATGCGGTAATAGACAATGATGCCCCGGAAACTGTTGAAAACAGAATCAAAAATCAAGGCTTGCAAAGGCGCTTCGGTACTGCCAGAGGGCGCAGGAATGCGTTCCACAATGGCTTGCAAAATTTCTTCAATGCCAATACCAGATTTTCCACTGGCCAATAAAATATCTTCTTGTTTGCAACCAATCAGGTCAATGATTTGATCGGTCACTTCGGGAATCTTGGCCCCATCCATGTCGATCTTGTTGATCACCGGAATGATTTCCAAATCGTTGTCAATGGCCAAATACAAGTTACTGATGGTTTGGGCTTGGATGCCTTGGGAAGCATCCACCAACAAAAGGGCTCCTTCACAAGCGGCCAAAGCCCGGCTGACTTCGTAACTGAAGTCAACGTGACCAGGGGTATCGATCAGGTTCAGCACAAATTGCTCTCCCTTGTGGGTATAATTGATTTGAATGGCGTGACTCTTGATGGTAATGCCCTTCTCCCGCTCCAAGTCCATGTCGTCCAATACCTGGTTCATCATGTCCCTCTCCCCAATGGTTTTGGTGTGTTCCAAGAGGCGGTCGGCCAGGGTTGACTTACCGTGGTCGATGTGGGCAATGATGCAAAAATTCCGGATCTGCTTCATAATGGCGGCAAAGATAAGCCCTGTGGGATGGAATTCCGCTTTGTTTTGATTTGACTTATCTTCACTTTATCCATGGCCAGAACCTTTTTGCACCAATTCAACCGAAAAGCCCGCCAAGACAACGAAACGGGTTTGGTGATCAACACTGCCCTTACTGGGGGCCGGTTTTTCAACAAAAACGGGATCCCCAATATCCAAACCACGGGCCTGCCCTTTTGGCGGCGCCTGAACATCTACCACACTTTGCTGTCCCTTCCTTTGTGGCAGTTCTTGGGATCCATTCTCTTGTTTTATTTCAGCATCAACCTGGTGTTTGCAGGGCTGTATTTGTTGATTGGCATTGAACATTTGGGGGGCTTGGTAGCCCGCGATGATTGGGAAAAATTTGGAGAAGCTTTTTTCTTCAGTGCCCAAACCTTTACCACTGTTGGCTATGGTCGCATCAACCCCATTGGTTTTGCGGCCAGTTTGACTGCTGCATTTGAAGCCATGTTGGGTTTGATGAGTTTTGCCCTGGCCACGGGATTGTTGTATGGCCGTTTTGCCCGGCCCCGTGCTTTTATCCGCTATTCGCACCAGGCTTTGTTTGTTCCTTTCAGGGGTGGCACGGCCCTCATGTTTCGCTTGGTGCCCTATACCAAGAACTACTTGGTGAATGTGGAAGTAAGGGTCACTTTGGCTTTGAAAATTGAAGAAGAGGGTAACGTCAAAAATAAATTCTTCAACCTGGCTTTGGACATTTCCCGGGCCAATACCCTCACCAGCAGTTGGACCTTGGTACACTTGATCAATGAAGAAAGCCCGCTGTACCAATACACCAGGGCCGACATTGAAAAAGCCGAGGCCGAGATGTTGGTCTTTGTTCAAGGCTTTGACGAAAGCTTCTCCAACACCGTGGTCTCTCGCACTTCTTATCGCTTTGATGAATTTGTTTATGGGGCCAAATTCAAGCCCATGTTTCACCCCAATGCCGACAATACGGGCACGGTTTTGCACTTAGACCTCTTAGACGCATACGAATCGGCTGACTTGCCCGTTATTATGTAGTCATGATGCAAACGGAAACAGGCCAAGATTTGGCCAAAGCTGCCCATTGGCTCAAGGCCAACCAAGTAGTGGCCATCCCCACCGAAACAGTGTATGGGTTGGCAGGCAATGCTTTGTCTGAAAAAGCAGTGGCCGCCATTTATGCGGCCAAACAAAGGCCCCAGTTCAATCCCTTGATTTTACACGTTGCGCGCATAGACGACATGCGCTTGTATGCACAAATGGACAATGTGAGCAGGCTATTGGCCGAGGCTTTCATGCCAGGTCCCCTGACCCTGCTCTTGCCCAAACGAGATTTGGTACCCGATATCACAACGGCCGGTAGCCGCAAAGTGGCTTTGCGCATGCCCCGCCATCCCATGGCCATGGCATTGTTGGAGATGCTGGATTTTCCCTTGGCTGCGCCCAGTGCCAACCCCTCGGGCTATATCAGCCCCACCACTGCCCAACACGTATGGGAAGGATTACATGGCATCATTCCTTATATCTTGGATGGAGGGCCGTCACAAGTGGGTGTGGAGTCTACCATTTGTGAGTACCAAGACGATAAAATTATTTTGCACCGCACCGGCGCCATCACTGCCGATATGCTGGAAGCGGTTGCCCATGTAGAAGTGATTCCTTTGCAGCAACAAAACAAATTGCATGCACCGGGACAAATGAAAAGCCATTACGCGCCCAACACTCCGCTGTACCGCGGAGATATTCCTGAATTATTGGAACGGTTCAGCGGAAAAAACATTGGGGTGATCTCTTTTCAAACCGTGCATGAAAAGCCCCATACAACGGCTTATTGTTTGTCCCCTGCGGGTGATTTGGCTGTTGCAGCCAATGCACTGTTTGCCCAATTGAGAAAAGCCGACCAGGCAGGACACGAGGTCCTTGTCACGGAATGGTTTCCTGAATCGGGCGTGGGCACGGCCATCAACGACAGGCTGGGCCGGGCTTTGGCCGAGCACAAACAAAAAGCTTGAAACAAATTTTACAACTAAGGCAGGGCATTGATGATGGCCACAAATTCTGTTGCCACCAAAGAAGCACCACCCACCAAGCCCCCGTCAACATCGGGTTGTGAAAAGAGTTCTACGGCATTGGCTGCTTTTACACTGCCTCCATACAGAATGGATATTTGATCTGCTGTTTCAGCACCGTATTGTTGGCCCAAAGTTTGGCGAATAAAAGCGTGCATTTCTTGGGCTTGTTCACTGCTGGCCGTTTTACCTGTTCCGATGGCCCAAATGGGTTCGTATGCAATCACGGTTTTCAACAATTCTTCGGCTGTCAAATGAAACAACGAATCTTTTAATTGTTGGGCCACAAAATCATTTTGGGTACCTGCTTCTCGCACCGACAAGGGCTCTCCACAACAAAAAATGGGTGTTAGACCAGCCGATAAAACCCGGTCAGTTTTGGCGGCCAACCAAGCATTGTCTTCGTGAAAATATTCACGGCGCTCGGAGTGTCCCAAGACCACATGGCTCACACCGATGGAGGTCAACATGCCCACAGAGATTTCTCCGGTGTAAGCCCCGGATGCTTTGTCCGAACAGTTTTGGGCCGCTATGCCAACACCCGTTTTTCCTTTAAACGCCGCAACGGCCATGGCCAAATAAGGAGCAGGCACAGCAAAGACCGCTTCTTGGTGGGGTTTTAATGCATGGGGCAAGGCTTGGATGTCAGTGATCAACGCTTGCGCTTCCGTTGCACCCAGGTTCATTTTCCAATTGGCAGCGGCAATTTTTTTTCTCATGTTGAAGGGTTTGTATACAATGAACGAATGATGTTTTCTGTTGTGGTATCCAGTTGTTTTCCTTTGAGTTGCATCCACTGGTCAATGGCTTGAAGGGCTTTGTCCAACGCATAGGTTTCTCCTGCCGTTCCCCAACTAAAACTGGGGATGAATTTGGGCAAGAGGCCGCTGCCAAAAACATTGGCAGAAAGCCCTATCACGGTTCCCGTGTTGATGGCCGATTGGATGGCAATGCGGGAATAATCGCCCATAAAAAGTCCTGATTTTTGGCCTACGTTTACCCAAGACTGGGTTCCCATGCTCCAAGACTTAACGGTACCAGCATCGTTTTTTAAGTTGCTGTTAGAGGTGCCCGCCCCTATGTTGCACCACTCGCCCAACACAGCATCACCCAAATAGCCGTCATGGGCTTTGTTGGTATAGCCCATCAGCAGGGCGTTTTTCATTTCGCCACCGCCCATGCAATAAGGTCCCATGGAAGTGCCCCCATAAATACGGCTATTGAGTTTGAGCACGGAATTTTCACCCATGCCAAAAGGCCCGCGCACAACAGATCCTTCCATGATTTCGGCACCAGGTCCAATGTAAATGGGTCCTGTGCTGGCATTCAACACCACGTGGTGCAGTTGGGCCCCTGGGGCTATAAAAATGTGTCGGCTGTTGACCACTTGTACCGACTCGGAAATGGCTTCGCTGAATTGGCCCTTGGTCAAGAGTTCAAAATCGTTTCGGATGATCTGGGCTTGGTGCAGCATGAGGTCCCAGGGATATTTTACCAAAACCAACTCTTCGGCAAATACTGACCACTGCACTTTGTCTTGCACTGGATGGGTGTGCCGATAAGCCAAGACTTCACCTGCCGGATTTTTTAAACCCGATTGCGGTGACAAGGATAAAATGGCTGCCACCAAAGCGGGACTGGGCAAAACCCCGGCCATGATATATGTATGGGTTCCTGTAGTGTGGTCTTGTGGGTACAAAGACTGCAGGGTTTCGGTGGTCAGCAAATGAACAGGTTGGTTCAAGCTTTTCTCCCACCTGTCCTGAAAACGCATCAATCCAGCAAAAAGCGCTCCCATGGCCTTGTTCAGGGTAAAGGGATACATCAAGTGACGGTCTGGTGGATCGCAAAGAAAGAAGGACATGAACACAAATGTAGGGGCTTTCGGGCTTCTTAATTTATTGTAACTTGCGCCTTCAAACGAAAATCAATTCCCATGTCACTTGGAACCTTTTCTTATCCCCTTCCCGCCAATGATCCTGTGTTGTCTTACGGCCCCGGCACTCCCGAAAAAGCCGCGCTGAAAAAAGCCCTGGCCGATGCCAAGAAAAAAGAACTGGACATCCCCATGTACATTGGTGGAAAAGCGGTACGCACCGATAAAAAACAAGCCATTCATCCGCCCCACGAGATTGCCCATACCCTGGGTTATTTTCATGCCGGAGAAGAAAAACACGTGCACCAAGCTATTGCTGCTGCCCTCAAAGCCAAGACCACTTGGGCCGAAATGAATTGGGAAACCCGTGCCCACATTTTTTTGAAAGCCGCCGATTTATTGGCCACCAAATACCGTTTCCAAATGGCTGCGGCCACCATGTTGGGACAAAGTAAAAATGCTTACCAAGCTGAGATTGACAGCACTTGTGAATTGATTGATTTCTTGCGCTTCAATGTGCATTTTTTGAGCGAGATCTACAAGCAACAACCCGTGTCTGCTCCCGGCATGCACAACCGCATGGAATGGCGCCCACTGGAAGGATTTGTGTTGGCCGTAACGCCATTTAATTTTACGGCCATCGGCGGCAACCTGCCTACATCTGCTGCCATGTGTGGCAATGTGGTGGTTTGGAAACCTGCCAATACCCAAATTTATTCTGCCCAACTTTTCATGCGCATTTTGATGGAAGCTGGTTTGCCTGCTGGTGTCATCAATTTGGTCTATGTAGACGGACCCACCATTGGAAAAGTTTGTTTTGGACACCGCGATTTTGCAGGTGTTCATTTTACCGGCAGCACAGGTGTATTCAACCACATGTGGAAGACCATTGGAGAAAACATGAACCTCTACCGCACCTATCCCCGCATTGTGGGTGAAACAGGCGGCAAGGATTTTGTGATTGCCCATCCTTCTGCCGATGTGGATGCTGTGGTGACCGCTTTGGCACGCGGGGCTTTTGAATTCCAAGGTCAAAAATGTTCTGCTGCTTCTCGGGCCTATATTCCATCTAACATGGCCGATGCTGTGCGCACCAAATTGGTGGCGGCCATGCAATCGATGAAAATGGGAACGGTAGAAGACTTCACCAATTTCATCAACGCCGTCATTGACGAAAAAGCTTATACCAGCATCACCCGCTACATCACCAATGCCAAGAAGAATAAAAAGGTAAAGATTTTGGCAGGTGGTAATTTCAGCAAGACCAAAGGATATTTCATTGAGCCTACTTTGATCGAAACCAAAGATCCCCAGTACGTAACCATGTGCGAAGAAATCTTTGGGCCAGTGTTGACCATGTATGTGTACAAGGCCGACCAGTTTGAGAAAACCTTGGACGTGGTAGACCAAACTTCTAACTATGCTTTGACCGGCGCTATTTTGTCCAAAGACCGCGCTGCCATTGAATTGGCTACTACTAAACTGCGCCATGCTGCGGGTAATTTTTACATCAATGACAAACCCACAGGAGCGGTAGTAGGGCAACAACCCTTTGGTGGGGCCCGTGCCAGCGGCACCAACGACAAAGCAGGTAGCATGATCAACCTTTACCGTTGGTTGAGTGCCCGCACCATCAAAGAAACTTATAATCCTCCTGTTGATTTCAGCTATCCTTTCATGAAGGAAGCTTAACCTCAATAGGATAAAAAGCAGAACGGCGCTCCAAAGGAGCGCCGTTCTTGTATGCTAAAGGGTAAGACAATTACTTGGGCAATACCACGCTGTCAATCACGTGTACCACACCATTACCAGCTTTTAAATCAGCAGCAACAACTGTAGCAGTACCACCTTTTTCATCGGTCAAAATGACTTTACCACCTTTAACGGTTACGGTCAAAGTACCACCTGAAACGGTTGTTACTACAGCTTTTCCTTTGCCATCTTTTACGGCTTTGATCACAGCAGCTGCATCCAAATTACCTGCTACTACGTGGTAGGTCAAAATTTTGGTCAAAGTGGCTTTGTTTTCAGGCTTGACCAAAGTTTCCACCGTTCCTGCAGGCAACTTGCCGAAAGCAGCATTGGTAGGTGCAAACACAGTGAAAGGACCAGCAGATTGCAAGGTTTCTACCAAACCAGCAGCTTTAACAGCAGCTACCAAAGTAGAATGGTCAGCAGAACCCACAGCAATGTCAACTACAGTTTTTTGGGCTTGGGCGGCAAAAGCCATACCGATCATCATACCGGCAGCGAGGAAGAAACCTAACGATTAAACAAGATTCTGGTTCTCTTCCAAAACCCAAAAAAGCAAAAATAGGGTCAATGTTTAACCAATTAGCAAAAAAACCCAACCAGCTTCCACAAAATAAAATGCACCCTTTTTTTGATCCTTTGACCCGCTAAATTGTAATAAGTAAAAACCAATAACATGGCATTCCCCTCTTATGAATTGGCCCAAGCCTTGTACAAAACTGCTGATCGCTTAGAACAAGGTGCAGACTATGCTTGGGGCAACCACGGGTCTTGCAATTGCGGCAACCTCTTACAAGTCATTACCCCCTTGACCAGAGAAGAAATTCTACAATATGCCCATACTGGCATTGGTGAATGGACCGAGCTGGCCCAAGACTATTGCCCGGTAAGCAATGCCCCGGTTGATTTATTGGTAAAAAAGCTGACCGACATGGGCCTCACGCCAACGGATATTCACCATTTGGAATACTTGGACGACAAAGCTGTCTTATCGGCCCTGCCAGGCGGATTTCGTTGGCTCAAACGCAACCAGCGGGCAGACGTAGTCCTCTATTTCAGGACCTTTGCCCAAATCTTGGAAAACCAGTGGTTGGAGCAAATTCCTTTGCCTTGGCCCCCAGCCGAAACCAAGGTTTTGGTACCCTGACCCAGTTGGGGAAACTTTCCTTTTACAGTCCGTTGCCAATCGTTGCTAAGCCTTATCTTTGCCATTCTAAAAAATAAGCCTTGCAGACGAAATTTTCGAAAGAGACTTACCTCTACTGGTACGAGTTGATGCAAATGATTCGCCAGTTCGAGCTAAAAGCCGAAGAGATGTACAAAATGGCGGGAAAAATCCGTGGATTTTTTCATGCTTACATTGGACAAGAAGCCATTGCAGCTGGCTGCATGACGGCCACTGGTGCCGACGATCCTTTTATCACGGCTTACCGTGACCATGGTTTGGCCTTGGCCAAAGGGGTGAGTGCCAACGCCTGCATGGCAGAGCTCTATGGCAAAGCCACCGGATGTGCCAAAGGAAAAGGTGGTTCCATGCACTTTTTTAGTTTAGAACACCGCTTTTTTGGGGGCCATGGCATTGTGGGCGCACAAATTGGTACAGGTGCTGGCTTGGCTTTTGCTGAAAAATACAAGGGCACCAAAAATGTGGTCCTGGCTTATTTTGGTGACGGTGCAGCGCGCCAAGGCATGTTGCACGAAACCTTTAACCTGGCCATGTTGTGGAAGCTTCCCGTGATCTTCATTTGCGAGAACAACAATTACGCCATGGGTACTTCCATTGAACGCACCAGCAACGTCATTGATATTTACAAATTGGCCGATGCCTATGAAATGCCCGCTGACCAAGTGGATGGCATGACAGCCGAAGCCGTTCACGAAGCCGTGGCCCGCGCCGTAAAACGCGCCAGAGAAGGTGATGGCCCCACTTTGTTGGAAATGAAAACCTACCGTTACAAAGGGCATTCCATTTCTGATCCCCAGAAATACCGCTCCAAGGACGAGGTAGATGAGTACAAAGAACAAGACCCCATTACCAAAGTGGCACGCACCATTTTAGACAACAACTATGCCAGTGCCGATGATTTAGCGGCCATTGACAAGCGCGTCAATGACGTGGTAGAAGCCTCTGTTAAATTTGCCGAAGAAAGCCCCTGGCCCAATGACGACGAGGTTTTGAAAGACGTTTACCTGGACCAGAATTATCCTTTTATTGTTGATTAATCCCCTATTTCTTTTAACCACAAAGTACACATGAGCGAACAAATACAGGCCCCTCAAGAAGGCCAAGTGATGGCAGAAAAATTAACCGGTAGTTTTCAAAAAATTCAAAAGCCCTTGTTGTTGGGTATCACCGTTTTGGCCCTGGCCATTGGTGGTTGGTGGGCTTACCAAGAATACGTTCAAAAGCCCAAAGAAGAAAAAGCAGCAGAAGCCCTTTTCATGGCAGAGCGCTTTTTTGGACAAGATTCTTCTCGCCTAGTATTGGATGGCAATGGCAGCGCCAAAGGTGTATTGTATGTCATCAATAATTTCTCTGGCACCCAAGCAGCCAATTTGGCCCACTACTATGCTGGTGTGAGCTATTTGAAATTGGGAGAATTTGAAAACGCTGTTAAGCACTTGAAAGATTTTTCTACCGATGCCAAGCAAATTCAATTGCTGGCCTTGGGTTGCTTGGGCGATGCTTATGCAGAATTGAACAAAAAAACAGAAGCCATTGACGCTTATAAAAAAGCGGCCAAGGCCTTTGATACAGACGAGAACAATGCTTCTGAGTACTTGTTCCGTGCCGCTCTTTTGGCCGAAACCAATGGACAAACCAAAGAGGCTTTGGAAATTTTCAAATCCATCAAATCGGCTTACCCCAAAACCGACAAAGGATTTCAGGCCGACAAATACATTTACCGGTTGAGCATTGAACCCAATGACCTAAGCAGCAAATAGTGGCCAGCAAAGGAAACAACACATTGACCAAAGGCATTCCCCCAACGGAGGATGCCTTTGTTGTCTTGGTCAAAACCGAATGGAATACCCATTTGGTCAATACCTTGGAAAAAGGCGCCCGCGACATTTTCAAAACAGCTGGCACCAAGGTCAAGACCCTTACTGTTCCGGGTGCGGTTGAACTGTGCTTTGCGGTGAAACAACATTATGCTTATGCGCCCAAAACACCCGATGCCTATATTGTATTGGGCACCGTGATCCAGGGTGATACGCCTCATTTTGACTATGTCTGCCAGGCAGTGACGGAGGGTGTTACCCAGTTGAACCTGCAATTAGATGTACCGGTTATTTTTGGTGTATTGACTGTGTTGAATGAAACCCAAGCCAAAGAAAGACTGGGCGGAGCCCACGGACACAAGGGCCAAGAAGCGGCCATCACGGCTTTGAAAATGATTCACTTGAACCGATCTCTTCAATCTTGATTCCTGCGCATGGAAGTACATTTGTTCATCCCTTGTTTTGTTGACCAGCTTTACCCCCAAACGGGTTTTAACATGGTCAAGGTTTTGGAAAAAGCAGGTTGTCAAGTAGTGTACAACCCCCAGCAAACCTGTTGTGGCCAGCCGGCATTCAACGCCGGATTTTGGGGTGAAGCCAAAGAAGTCTGTACCAAATTTGTAAAAGATTTTGAACAGGCCCGCTACATTGTTGCCCCCAGTGCCAGTTGTGTTGGCTTTATACGCAATTACTACAAAACCATTTTTGACAATTCAGCGTACAGCAGTCCCGCCAAAAAGATTTCGGAGAAGACCTTTGAATTTTCTGATTTTCTGGTGAATGTGTTGGGCCAAGATGATTTTGGCGCCAGCTTTCCACACATGGTTACTTACCACGATTCTTGTGCGGCTTTGCGCGAGTGCAAAATCAAAACAGAGCCCCGCCGCTTGTTGAGCAAAGTGCGTGGATTGACTTTGATTGAAATGGCCGAAAATGAGACCTGCTGTGGGTTTGGCGGAACATTTGCCGTTAAATTTGAACCCATTTCAGTGGCCATGGCCCAGCAAAAAATAAACCATGCAGAAGCCACACCAGCCGATTACATGGTGAGTACAGACCTTTCTTGCTTGATGCACATTGAGGGCTGTGCCCGCCACCGCGACAGCAGCATACAAACCATTCACTTGGCCGATGTCTTGGCCAGCGGTTGGTAAAGTTAAATGGTGCTTCAAGCCTTTTTGCTTTCTAAGGCTGCAAGACCCACTCAAAATCCAATTGTCTTTTCTCTAAATTGGCTGCTACCACTTTGATGGTGACTTTGTCGCCCATGCGGAACTTGCGCCCACTGCGCCTGCCCACCAAACTGTAGTCGCCTTCTACGTGGCGAAAATCATCAAAATCACTCAGGCTCACCATGCTCACCAATCCTTCGCATTTGTGGTCTACGGTCTCTACCCAAAAACCAAAAGCAGCCACACCACTGATGACACCAGCAAAGGTTTCGCCGATATGGGCTTTTAAAAATTCAACCTGTTTGTATTTGTTGCCCGCCCTTTCGCATTCCATGGCAGCCCTTTCTCTTTCGCTGCAGTGTTTGGATTGTTCCTCTGTTTTTTTGTTGGCCACCGGGTGTCCTGCCAATACTGTGGCCAAAGTGCGGTGAACCATTACATCGGGGTAACGGCGTATGGGAGAAGTAAAATGACAATAGTGTTCAAAAGCCAATCCATAGTGACCAATGTTTTCAGCCGTGTACACCGCTTTGGCCATGGTCCGAATGCCCAATTGTTCCAATACGTGTTGTTCGGGTTTGCCCTTGACATTGGCCAACATGTCGTTGAAACTTTTGGCAATGGCCCTGGGATCAGACACGTCAAAATGGTGCCCATGTTTGCGGGCAAAAACCATGAAGGGTTCTAATTTTTCTGGATCGGGCCTGTCGTGCACCCGGTAAGGCAGGGGCAAGGGTTTGCCCTGCACTTGTATTTTAGACAGGTCTTTGGCCACGGTGCGATTGGCCAAGAGCATGAATTCTTCAATCAATTGGTGCGACTCCTTGCTCTCTTTGACCACAACCCCAATGGGCTTGGCATTTTCATCCAACTGAAACCTGACTTCTTGCGAAGAGAAATTGATGGCACCCGCTTGAAAACGTTTTTTGCGGATCTTCTGTGCCATTTTGTGCAAGGCCAACAAAACATCGGCGTGCAAACCTTCCCCAGCATCCAAAATCACTTGCACTTCTTCATAAGCATAGCGGTGATCGGAATGAATGACGGTGCGGCCCAACCAATGCGACAAAACATCACCCTTGGCATTCATCTTGAAAACGGCAGAGAAAGTAAACTTGTCTTCATGGGGTCGCAAAGAACACAGTTCGTTGGATATTTTTTCGGGCAACATGGGGTTGACCCGATCGGGCAAATACACACTGGTGGCCCGCTTATAGGCTTCTTCATTCAAAGGCGTTCCGGGTTCTACATAATGGCTGACGTCTGCAATGTGCACCCCAACTTCAAATTCATCCTCCCCTGTTTGTTGAAACGACAAAGCGTCGTCAAAATCTTTGGCATCTGCAGGATCAATGGTGATGGTCAACACCGATCGCATGTCGCGGCGACGGCTGATCTCTTGTGGGTCCAACACTTCTGGTAAGCGGGCAGCCGCTTCTTCTACTTCTTCTGGAAAACTGAGGGGAAAACCTGCTTGGGCCAAGAGTTCTTTCATGGCCGCATCGTTTTCATTTTCGGGTGAGAGCAAACCCACTACTTTGCCCACGGGCTTGCGGTCTTCTTTCTCCCATTGGACCAATTGCACCACTACCCTGCTGCCATCTTCGGCCCCAGCCAAGTCTTTCAAGGGTATGTACAAATGGGGCATGGGTTTGGTGCTGTCGGGCACAAAAAATGCGTGGTGCTGCGAGCGTTGAATGTGGCCTACAAATTCAGTTTGTTTGCGGCTGACCACTTCTGTAATCTTGCCTTCTTTTTTGCCTGAGTTGGGGTTTTCTTTGATCACTTTCACCCGAACGGTATCTCCATCCAAAGCGTTCCCAAAATCATTGGGCTTGACCATGACGTCGCCACCCTCTCCTGCCAAGATCACATAACCCATGCCAGAGCGGGTTACTTCCAATACACCTTTGGACAAGTGTGAGGTGGCAGCCCTTTTTTGTTGTTTTTGCTTTTGTTTAGACTTCTGTTTGTGTTTACTCATGGGTAGGGCTTAAGGGAAATTGCAGGACAAAATCCAGCAAGTATTTGTCCAAAGCAGCGGCTTGGTCAAATAAAATGCGGTGGCGAATGGGCAGGACATAAAAGGCATCACTGGCACTGATTTCTTCTTTGAATTTGTGCAAGCGAACAGCGTCTTTTTCTGTGGTCAAGATCATTTTATGGGGGGCACTGATTTGGTCAAATTGTTTTTTGATTTGGCGCAAATCGTCTACAGAGAAAATATGGTGGTCCCTGAAATCCAGCTGGTAATAGGTTTGGGCTTTTTGGTGCAAATAGGTTTTCAAGGGCTGGGGATTGGCAATACCACACACCAAGAGTACTTCGTCTTGCAAATTGATGTCCCGTTTTTGTTGGGGATCAGACAAATGGTATGGCGTGCCATAATCAATGGTGGAGAAAAAAACTTTTTGGTGGGCCAAGGGCTTCAAAGAAGCCAAAACGCTTTGCCGCTCTGCTTCAGATAATTCCGTTGGACATTTGGTAACGATGATGATGGCCGCTCTTTTGGCCGAAGACCATTGGTCTCTGAGGTCGCCGGTGGGCAAAAAGAAATCATCTGAATACAGGTTGCTGAATTCGGTCAATAAAATATTCAGTCCCGCTTGAACAGATCGGTGTTGAAAAGCATCGTCCAAAATGATGGCTTTTAGATCGGGACGGTCTTGCAACAATTGGGGAATGGCCACCAGCCTTTCTTCTCCCACCGCTATGGCCGCCTGTGGGAATTTCAAATGAAATTGCATGGGCTCATCGCCAATTTCCAAAGCAGTGGTGTTTTCTCCGGCCAATAGATAGCCCTTGGTTTTTCTTTTGTACCCTCGGCTCAAAGTCCCCACAGCTACATGGGGCAGCAAGCGTTCCAAAATATACTCCACCATGGGCGACTTACCGGTTCCGCCAACAGCCAGGTTGCCCACACAAATCAAAGGAAAATGAAAGCGGGCCGAGCCCAACCATTTTTTGTCAAAAGCCAGGTTGCGCAACCAGATTACCCCACCATATAAAACGGCCAAAGGCAAGAGCAAAACCCGAAATGACTTCAAGAAGAAAGCGTTAAAATGCATAGACCGCTGTGGGCGTAATGCCCAGGTGCAAAGGTAGGTCAAATGCATGAAGGTCTGAGATGGCTGGCACGGGCTCAAAATAAGAGAAACCCAAAAAGATGGCACTAGGGCTGGCCGATGCCAAGAAACGGTCATAAAAGCCCTTGCCATACCCAACCCGGTATCCCGCTTGGTCAAAAGCAACCAAGGGGACCAAAACCAAATCAAAAACTTCAACGGGCAAAATGTGGTCACCATTGGGTTCAGGAATGCCCCAAGCATTGCTGCGATAAACCGTGTCTTCGTTAATGGCCACGGCTTCCATGCCGGTGGCACTGGTGATACGGGGATAGGCCAATTGCACGCCTGGTACCATGTGGTGCAAATAGCGGGTAAACAAATGGGTATTGGGCTCGGCCTGGTCTGTCATGGGCCAATAGGTCAAAACATGTTGAACTGGGCTCCAATCCAAGCTTTGAAATTGAATCAGCAAGAGGTCATCCAGGCGCAGGCGGTCCTTGCCCGACAGAGCTTTGCGCAAAGCCAAATGCTCTTTTCTGATCTCGGCTTTCCGCATCAAAGAAAATATTTTTGAAGCGCCGGCAACAATTCTGCAGCGGTAGCCGCCACACGATTGGCATCCACTGCTTCTAATTTGGGAATGCTGGCTATTTTGGGATAGCCACTCCACTCTACTATTTCGTCTTCATAATCCATATAGGAATCGGTAAACACCCAACCCAAAACGGGGATGTCATTGCTGCGGCAAAAAGCAGCCGTTAACAAAGAATGGTTGATGCTGCCCAAATAGTTGCGGCTAACCAAAATGACTTCTGCTTGCAAAAGCTTGATGAAATCTGCCATCAAGATTTTTTGGTGCAAGGGAACCAGCAAACCACCGGCACCTTCTATCAACAGCTGTTGGTGGGGCCTGCTTTCTTGGATTTGCTGAAAGGATTCATACAGTTTGACCACTTCAATGTCCCTGCCCGCTGCTCTGGCTGACAAATGCGGAGAAGCGGGTAGATCAAATTCATAAGCAGGTGCATGAATCTTGACGCTTGGGTTTTGCACCAGTTGGCGCAAGGTCTCGGCGTCGGTGCTGGGCTCCCTGCCTGCTTGAACAGGCTTCCAATAATCCGCCCCCAAGGCCTGGGTCAACACGGCCGCCACCAAGGTCTTGCCCACATCGGTTCCAATGCCTGTAATGAAAACAGGTTTTTTCATGTACCAAAGTTAAGTGCGTGCGCAATTGCTTAGTTTTATTCTCTATGAAAGCTAGATTCATATACATGATTTGTTGGGTATGTATGGCAGGAGTGGTAAAGGTTACCACTGCACAAGAAAAGAACCTTGCACCCGTCATGGCTAACACCAATGCCATTGCGCAGGTTGCACCAAGCCCTGCGCCACCCAACAATTCCCTTCCAGCTTTGGTTCCCCTCCCCCAATCCCTGAAATCCTTGCCAGGTGAAGCTTTGACAAAACTAGAGACCTTGGTATTTCCCGCTAATTTATGGGCCGAAGCCCAATACCTGGCAGCAGAAATAGCCCAGCAAACGGGTAAAAACCTATCCTTGGTCAAGGCCGATCAAACAGCTGGAGCCCCTGCTGGCGCTTTGGTTTTGTCCTGGTCAACTACTCCCCTTGCAGCAGAAGGTTACCGCTTGCAGGTGCAATCCTCGGCCATGACATTGGTGGCCCAAGACAAAGCAGGATTCATCCATGGCATGCAAACCATTTTACAACTCCTGCCCTTGCAAAAAGGAAAAGCTTGGAAAATTCCTGCATTGGAAATAGAAGACCATCCCCGCTTTGCCTACCGGGGCATGCATTTGGATGTGGTCAGGCACTTGTTTTCGGTGGATTACATCAAGCAATTCATAGACTATCTCTGCCACCACAAAATGAACACTTTTCATTGGCACTTGACCGATGACCAGGGCTGGCGCATAGAAATGAAAGCCTATCCCAAACTGAATACCATTGGATCTTACCGGGCCGAGACCTTGGTGGGTCATTTCAAAGACCAGCCTGCGGTGTACGATGGCCAACGTTATGGTGGTTATTACACCCAAAAAGAGATCAAAGAAATTGTGGCTTATGCCGCTTTGCGCCAAATCAACATCATTCCGGAAATTGACATACCAGGACATTCGCGTGCAGCCATAGCCGCCTATCCCGAACTCAGCACCCAGCCCGATACGGTGTGGAATGTAGCCACCACCTGGGGCATGTACAACCGACAAAACAATGTATTGGCCCCCAAGCCGGCTACTTTTCAATTTTTAGAAACCGTTTTTACCGAACTGATGGCTCTTTTCCCTTCGCCCTATATTCATTTGGGGGGCGATGAATGCAGCAAGTTGTGGTGGAAACAAGATCCCAAAACCCAAGACTTTATTGCCCAAAACAAATTGGGCAATGAAACAGGATTGCAAACCTATTTCATTGAATACGTGGGTCGATTTTTACAAACCAAGGGGCGCAAAGCCATTGGTTGGCACGAGATTGCTGAGGGCAAATTGGATACGGCTACCCTGATCATGAATTGGGGCAATGAAAAAACGGCTGCGCAATGTTTACAAAAAGGGTTTTCCATCATTCAAACACCAGGCAAGCCCTTGTATTTTGACCATTACCAATCTTTGGACCCCAAAGATTCTTTGGCCATTCACGGCTACAACCCTTTGGAAGCCGTGTACCGCTTTGATCCTGTACCACCTGGTATGAACCGCAGCAACAAAATTTTGGGTGCCCAAGCCAATGTGTGGACCGAATACATGGGCCATGCGCAAAAAGTGAACTACATGGTTTTTCCCCGCATGACGGCTTTGAGTGAAGTCCTTTGGTCTGGTCCGGGCAAAGACTATGGCGCATTTTTACAAAGACTGGAAAGCCAATCCATTCCCCGATACGGTTATTGGAATGCTTCCTGGTTCAAAGATTACCGCAAATGGGATTTGAGCAAAAAACCTGCCAACTAAATACCCAGAGAAAACTTCATCTCAGACACCCTTTCAAGTTCAGTCAAAGCTTGCGGTTTAGGCTTCAATACATGCCCATGGCTTTGATGAAATCACTCACCAAATAAGCCAGTAATTTTCCCGTTTGTGTATCCGATTTACCTGACCGCAATTGGGTAGCCCCCTCTGCCAAAAGCAAATAAGCGGGCCGGGAATCGGCCGCAGCAAAATTCAGGTATTGCCTGGCTTGCAAGGGCGTAATGCCCACGGGAGTCTCAGCACTGCTGAGGGTGTGTTCAATGCCATCCAAATCCAATTCTATGCCACAGTAGTTCTCGCCCACAAAACCCGTGGCGTGGGCCACAGCTTGTAAAAAACTCCTTTTTTCATGCAGGAAAATGTCTTCGTATGTTACACAATCCACAAATGGGTTGTTCACCATTTCCATCCACACGCTTTGTGGGATATAGTTTTCATGTACCCCAATGGCGCAATATTTTTCTAAGTACCCGTCGGCTTCTGCATAAGTAAATGCATTGCCGCTGTGACGGCCTTCCATGGGGCGGTAATCGGTATGGGCATCCAGGTTGATGGCATTGATTTTAGCAAATGGAATTTTACCGGCTTTGTACAAACCCTTGGCCGCTCCTTTGATACAGGGATAGGCATTGTTGTGGCCACCCCCTATCACAATGGGAAATTTTCCGGCTTCGACAATCCATTGCACCACTTGTTCAACAGCATCATCAATGGTATTGACAGCATGGCGATAGGCTTCCAGTTTTTCTTCTGCTTGGTGGGCATTTTCTTCTACCAATTGGGCCAGAGCGGAAAAATCAAAATGGCCCAAGACCAAGACATCCTCCCCCACCAAAAAATCATTGCTTTGAATGTTCACAAAAGCCTGCAGAAAAGGCATCCAAGCCGAATCGGCCCCACCTTCTCCCCCATTGGCTTTCACGCCCAAATCTTCGGGAATACCCAAGACCACAAACCTGGCCTTGCTTTGCGCCAATGAAGCTTGTACCGCATGGGAATCGGCCAACACTTGCAGGCGTTCACCCAATTTGGTTTCAAAGCGCCGAATGCGCACCAGGCTCAACAAATCTTGTTTGGAATAAATTTTCAGGACAGACATGGCATCAAGGTTAAGGACAAAACAATCTTTTTTAAATATAATACTATCATCAGATAAACTGGCCATTCACCATGACCTTGTTCACCCAACAATCGCCAAAAGCATAGGCCAGGTAATCCAAAGAAGGGATGGGTGACGTAAAAATGAGGTTGGCTTTTTTGCCCACGGCAATGCTGCCCACTTCCTTTTGCAAGCCCATGGCAAAAGCCCCGTTCAGGGTAGCGGCATTCAAGGCTTCAGCGGGCAAGAGTTTGGCTTGTATGCAAGCCAAAGCCAACACCAAATTCATGTTGCCGGTAGGACAAGAACCTGGGTTGAAATCACTGGCCAAGGCCAGCGCTGCTCCGGCTTGCAAGAGTTCACGCGCGGGTGGCTGGGATTGTCGCAAGAAAAATGCTGCGCCCGGCAATAGGGTGCCAATGGTATCCGCATTTGCCAATGCATTTATGGACGCTGCATCCATGGTTTCCAAATGATCAACTGATATGGCCCCCAATGCCACACCCAATTCCACTGCCCCCATGGCCGATAATTGGTTGGCATGAAGTTTTACGCCCAATCCTTTTTCTTGTGCCGCCACACAAATCCTTTTGGTTTCTGCCAAAGAAAAAAATCCTGTTTCACAAAACACATCCACATAATCGGCCAAGCCCTCGGCCACTATGGCGGGCAGCATTTCTTTTTCAATCAATTGCAAATACCCTTCATGGTTTTGCCGAAAGGCCAAAGGATAACTGTGGGCACCCAAAAAACTGGATCGAATGGGGATCGGTAGGCTCTCTTTTAAACGGCGAATGACCCGCAACATTTTGAGTTCGTTTTCCAAATCCAATCCATAACCCGACTTGATTTCAAAAGCTCCCGTACCCATTTGCACCAATCGCTCTATGCGGGCCATGGCTTGGGCATACAAATCGTTTTCGCTGGTTTGTGCGATGGCTTTTGCTGTAGACAAAATACCGCCACCCTTTGCCGCAATGGCAGCATAATCTAATCCCTTGATCTTGTCCACCATTTCGTTTTCTCGTGAGCCAGCAAAAACCAAATGGGTATGGCTGTCGCACCAAGCAGGCAAAACAGTTGCCCCTTTGGCGTCCAAGACCATGTCGGCCTGGGGCAAACCCTTGGGGTCCGTTTCTTGTCCCCAGGCATGAATACAGCCGTTTTCCAGCACCAGCCAGGCTTGGGGCAATACAGGGAAATCGGCCATGGCCTCGCCCCGCAAAGCTTTGTTGTGGGATTGAATGCCACCCAATTGTGCAATGTTCCTGACCAAGGTTTTCATGGCAACAAGTTAAACGAATTTCCCTCAAATGGGTTATCATTGGGTATGTTCGTTCATTTGAAAATTACCCGTTACCCTGCTTGGTTGGGATGGGCTGGTATGTTGTCCATGGCCATTTTTCGTCTGCCGCTCTGGCTGAACACCCAAACAAAATTTTGGAAATTAATGGGCTGCGGCAGAAAGGGTAGTTTTGATAAAACACCTGACTGGCGACAATGGGCTTTGCTCACGGCCAGTGAAACCCCGGACTACCCATGGCCTGGGTTCTTGACGGCATGGTGGCGTTTTTTTGGAACCGAGTCTTGGACCTTGACCTTGGTGCCCATTGAAGGCCACGGCACTTGGGACGGGAAAAAAGTGTTTGGGGATCTGCCGCGCAAAACCGAACACCAAGGTCCCATTGCCATCCTTACCCGGGCCAGTATCCGTTGGCAAAAATTAAACCGATTTTGGCAACACGTTGACCCCGTGGCCCAACAAATGGCCAGTGCCGAAGGCTTTGTAACATCAGTGGGCATTGGGGAATTGCCATGGATCCAACAAGCAACATTCAGCATTTGGCGCAGCAAAGACGACATGAAAAAATTTGCCTACCAAATGCCCCAACACGCCGATGTGGTGCGCAAGACCCACGCCGAAAATTGGTACAAGGAAGAAATGTTTGTGCGCTTTCAATTGGTCAAAAGCCAAGGGAGCTTGCGGGGGATTTTACCTTTTGAAATAAAACCCTAACTTGCGTCCGTGCACCATTGCAACACCATATTACAACTGACCGGGCATTTTGCTTGGATGTACCAGGGGCTGAACCCCATGCCGGATCACTGACGACCGCCCTCCTCCCCTTTTTTTCTTGCGCCCTTGCGCCCCAGATTATTTTAACACCATACAAAATTTGTATATGTCCCTGTTTGTACATTCCGAAATCGGAACCTTGAAAAAATTATTGGTCCACAGCCCCGACAGTGGCTTGGGAAAAGTAGTGCCCTCCAAAGCACAGGATTGGTTGTTTGAAGACATTGTTCACTTGGATACCATTCGCAAAGACGAATACGATTACTATACCAAATTGCTCTTGTATTTTTTGGATCCCGAAAAAATCAAAGGCCGTTTGGCCGAGATTGATTTACCCGAAAACAACAGAAATTTTTACAAGCCTGACCATGCTGGTTTTCACGCCAGCGAAAAAGTAATTGAGTTGCAATGGCTCTTGGCCCATGTATTGGAAAGCCCAGCCACCCGCGACCAATTGGTGGCTTCGGTTTGTGCCATTGAAGGTTGCTCTTATGCCACCCAACAATCGCTCTTGGCTTATTCGGCCACTGAACTGGCCAAGACCTTTGTTTCGGGTTCTTCCATGAACCGAGAATTGCTCTTTGCACCCATTCCCAATTTTATTTTTACGCGCGACATTGGCATCACCATCAAGGACCATGTTTTGTTGAACCGACCAGCCAAGAAAGCGCGCACCCGGGAAGCTTTGCTGGCCCGCTACATCTTTTTTAACCACCCCATTTTTGCCAACGACCGCAACAACATCATTGAATTGAATGAATCGCAATACCAATTCTTGTTGCCCAAAGAAGACGAGGACCGCCGCATAACCTTAGAAGGCGGCGACATCATGGTGGTGAGTGAAAACCATATTTTGGTGGGGGTGAGCGAAAGAACTTCTTCAGAAGCGGCTGTGCGCATTACCCAAACCCTGTTTGAAAAAGGATTGATGGACAAAGTGACCATCGTTAAAATTCCCAAGAAGCGCGACTACATGCACATTGACACGGTCTTTACCCAAGTCAAGCGCAATGTGTGGGTGATGTTGGGTAATTTCTCGCGCAAAGCCCTCTTGCACGAAGGAGAGTCTGCTGTGGAAAGACTCTTGGAAGTAAAGAAAGAAGAGAAAATAAAAATCCTTCAATTCCAACGCCACCAACCCGAAGAACCACGTGCTTTTGACAGCTTAGAAGATTTGTTGGTGGACATCAGCAAAACCGATTTGGGCTGCCAAGAAGAGGTGCAATTTATTTTCTCGGGCAACAATGAATTCCCTTACAGTGCCCGTGAACAGTGGACCGACTCTTGTAATTTGTTGGCCTTGAAAGAAGGCGTTGTTTTGGGCTATGACCGCAACGACAAAACCACTGCAGCATTTGTGCAAGCAGGCTTTGAAACCGTTGAAGTGGCCCAATTGCTACAAGATTTTGAATCGGGCAAAAAAGACCCCCAAAGCCTCACCAACACATTTATCTTGATGCCCTCTGCAGAACTGTCCCGTGCCCGGGGTGGTTTCCACTGCATGAGCATGCCTTTACACCGCGAAAAACTTTCCTGATGCAACACAGCCAACACTTGCTTATGGTTCGCCCCGTGGGCTTTCAGTTCAACGCCGAAACAGCGGTCAACAACAGTTTTCAAGTGGCTTCCCAAGACCCGGCCATTGGCCAAAAAGCCGCTGCAGAATTTGATGGTTTTGTGGCCAAGCTGCGCCAAAAAGGGGTGGATGTCACAGTCGTCAACGACACCCCCCAACCCCATACACCCGATTCTATTTTTCCCAACAATTGGATTTCTTTTCATGGCGATGGCCGCATTTGCCTCTACCCCATGTTTGCCGAAAACCGCCGCCAAGAAAGAAAGCCAACCGTGCTCCAAGCCGTGAATGAAAAATTCCAAGTCACGGAAACCATTGACCTGACTGGCTTTGAAGCAGAAGACGTTTTTTTAGAAGGAACGGGCAGCATGGTCTTGGACCGCGAGAAAAAATTGGCTTATGCCTGCCTTTCTCCCCGCACCCAAGAAAAAGCTTTGGCTGCATTTTGTGAGGCCATGGGCTATACACCTGTGGTATTTTGGGCTTTGGACCAAGGACAACAACCCATTTACCACACCAATGTCATGATGTGTGTGGCCGATCGCTATGTGGTGATTTGTTCTGCATCCATAGCCAACCCAAAAGAAAAGCAGCTGGTGCTGGATACCATTGCTGCTTCGGGCAAAGCGGTGGTTGACATTGGCTTGGAACAAATGAATCAATTTGCGGGCAACATGTTGCAAGTGCACAATGCAGCCGGTGAAACTTTTTTGGTCATGTCCTCTCAAGCTTACCACAGCTTGAACCAAGAACAAATCCAACAAATAGAGTCGTATCAGCCCATCATTCATTCTGCTTTGGACACCATTGAAAGACATGGTGGCGGCAGTGCCCGTTGCATGATGGCCGAAGTGTTTTTGCCCTTGAAAGGATGATCAGGGTTGGCCAAAACTGGCTTTGACCCCAGCGGTAAAATCATGGGGCGCATAGCCCAACGCGTCCATGGCTTTTTGGATCTGTAGTCCTGATTTTTTGGCCCGCCTAACGGGTTCGGGAAAGGTATGGCTGTCCACTGCAAGAATTAGCGATGTAGGCAAACCCAAAACTTCTGCTGTGGTGCATGCCATTTGGTAAGGGGTCAGTACATCTTTCCCAGCCAAGTGAAAACAATCTTGGATTTGGTGGGTCAAGAGTTGGTGAATGCCCCAACACAGGTCTCCCACAAAAGTGGGCGTTCGCCATTGGTCGTTCACCACCTGAATGGTTTTGCCTGCCCGCAAGGAATCGGCCACCCATTGAATGAAACTGCCCCTCAGCCCAGGCCAAACAGGACCATAAATAAAAACGGGTCGGAAAATACCTTGGCGTACACCACTGTTGCGTACCAGGTTCTCGGCCTCCCATTTGCAAGCCCCATAAAAATTTAGTGGATCGGGTGTATCGGACTCACTGTGTGGCCCCCCTTCACCAAAAATAAAATCAGTGGAACTGTACAAAAAATAGGCCTCCCAGGCGGCGGCTTTTTCCAACAAGTGAGCCGTGGCCTCAATGTTGTGCAAACGAGATGCTGCTGGGTCCCGCAAACATTCGTCGGGTTTGCTCATGGCCGCCAAATGCAAAATGGCATCGGGCTTTCCCATGGCAGGTGCCAAGTTTTTAACCGCTTCCGCATCACTCAAATCCAAAGAAACATATTCCATTCGGTCCACAAAAGGCAAACGGGCTGGTCCCCTGGAAATCCCCAGCACTTGGTGGCCTTTGTTCAACAAATACAAACAAACATGTTGCGCCAAAAACCCGTTGGCCCCCGTCACCAGTAGTTTCATGGTACAATGCTACGGAAAGCCCGGCTGAACAAGACTGGGAAGTCTCAGAAAAAAAAGCTAGCTTTGAAGTGTATTTTTTACACATTAGAAGCTTTGAATAGCTCCTGATTTTGATTTAGTTTTCCAGCATGGCAACTCAACCTGTTACTAAAATTGGCGTTTTGACCTCCGGTGGAGACTCACCGGGCATGAACGCCGCCATTCGGGCCGTGGTACGCTCGGGCAATTATTTTGGCTTAGAAGTGTACGGCATCATGCGCGGCTACAGCGGCATGATAGAGGACGATATTTTTCGCATGGAATCCCGCTCTGTGGCCAACATCATCCAACGCGGGGGCACCATCTTAAAAACAGCCCGCAGCAAAGAATTTTTTGAACCCGAAGGAAGGGCCAAAGCCTATGAAAACCTCAAAAAAAGAGGCATCAATGGATTGGTCATCATAGGCGGCGATGGCAGCTTTAAAGGGGCCCAAAAATTCAGCAACGAATTTGACATACCCTGTATTGGCTTGCCCGGCACCATTGACAAAGACATTGCGGGCAGTGATTTTACCATTGGGTTTGATACTGCCGTGAACACCGCTGTTGAAGCCATTGACAAGATCCG
>RDYY01000181.1 GCA_004293505.1 Sphingobacteriia bacterium
GGCAACCGTTGGGAAAGCACCATTGCCCACGAATTGTTTCACCACTGGTTTGGGGATTATGTAACGGCCGAAAGCTGGAGCAACATTACCGTGAACGAAAGTTTTGCTGATTATTCCGAGTTCTTGTGGGCCGAGCACGCGCATGGGGCCGATGAAGCGGCTTTTCACCAATACCAAGCAGCCCAGGGTTATCTCAGCAATCCCACCGAATCGGCCAAAGACTTGGTGCGCTTTCACTACGAAGACAAGGAAGAAGTATTTGATTTGGTCAGCTACCAAAAAGGAGGGCGCATTTTGCACATGTTGCGCCAATACCTGGGAGACCCTGCTTTTTTTGCCGGCCTGAACCGCTATTTGACCGAAAACCGTTTGGGAACGGGCAGTGCGCACAAGTTGCGGATGGCTTTTGAAGCCGTGAGTGGCAAGGATTTGAATTGGTTTTTCAACCAATGGTATTTTGGCAATGGCCACCCCAAGCTGAACATTAGTTATGGCTATGATGCAGACAAAAAAATGGCCACGGTCTTTGTAAAACAAAACCAAGGCGATAAGATTTTTACCCTGCCTGCAGAGATTGATGTATACACTGGCAATGCCAAAAAACGCTACACGGTTTGGTTGCGCAACAAAGCTGATAGTTTTTATTTCCCTGCTGCCACAGCACCCGATCTGGTTAATTTTGATCCAGAGCGGACGCTTTTGGCCGAGAAATCATCCAACAAAACCAAAGAACAATATTTCTTTCAGTTTAACCAAGCCAAACATTATTTGGACCGCAGAGAAGCCATTGATTATGCGGGCAAGTCTTTGGGCGAGCCTGCTTCTTTGGCCTTGGTGATGAAGGCTTTGGAGGATCCTTTTTTCCGCATCCGTTTGCGGGCTTTGATTACTTTGCAAAATGCCAAACTGGACCCCAGCCAATTGGCCAAGATCAAAGCCATGGCCCAACAAGATCCTGCTGCATTGGTGCGGGGTCAAGCAGTGACCCTTTTGGGCAAAACCAAAGATGCCTCGCTGGCACCTGTTTTTGTAGCTGCCACCAAGGACTCCAGCTATAGCGTGGCTGGTGCAGGCCTAGAAGCTTGGTTGGCCATTGACCCCAAGGGTGCTTTTGCCCGTTACCAGGCCATCAAAGACCAACCAGCCAAAGGGCCTCTGTCACTGGCCATTACCAAGGTTTTGATTGCAGAAGGCAATGAAAACGATTTTGAAGCGGTGTTGAAAAACTTTGCCGACATGCCCTTGAGTTTGGATAAAATAAATGCCATGGAAAACCTGGGTAAATTCTTGGCCAAAGTAAAAGACGAAACCAAATTCAAAAAAGGGGTAGACCAGATGGTAGCTACCCTGGAAGAAATTCCCGCTGGTTTCAGGGGTCAATTTTCAGGCCCTTTCAACAACAATGTGTTGAAACCTTTGGCCGCTGCCAAAGAAGCGCAAGGACAACAAAACCTGGCCGATTATGCCAAATCCAAAATGATGAAATAAAAATTGAATTTGTTCTGCTAGCCAGCAGGACTGTTGGGTTAATTTGGCTGAACCTCCCAAAGCCTCCAGTTGCGCCAGCGCAGCAGGAGGCTTTGTTCTTCTTGGAATTGTCGCCCCAAGAGTTGGGCTTCTGTGGTGGCTTTTTGCAAAAGCAAGGTCTTGGCATCATACCGCAGTTCCAAATTGGCCGATCCTTGAAAAGGAAGTGTTGTTCCTGCTGGGTTTTGCATTTGTTTTAACCGAATGCTCATCCATACTTTTAGCACCACTTGTTGGCTGTCGGCGCTTTGTACAAATTGTTGGCGAACCAAGTGCACACTATCGGTTACCAAAGAATCGATTTGGTACCAGCCTTTTCGCCATTGGGTGCGGGGCAAACGCAAAACCAAGAGTTGTTCTATCTCTCTGGGATCCAGGAGTTCATCGGCAGAAAAAAAAGGGGGGCGGGTGGCAGCAGCATTAAAAAGGAAACGATAAGGTAAAAAAAGTTTTTCACCTCCTGCTTTCAGCAAAGCCTGGCGCGAACTGCTGTCCGCTGACCGAAAGGACTGGGGCTTTCCGCCCATGGCCATCATGTTGCCTTCGATGCTGTCCAAAGCAAATTCAATCTGCTGTTTTTCTGCATTGACCTTGTCGGTTTTGCCATGGTAAAAAAGGGTGCGTTGAGATTGCAGCAGAAGACTGTCTTTGCCGCTGTTAAAACGGATCTGTTGTTCTTGGTTGCTGCTAATGGTAAAATGGAAATTTGTCGAGGACTGGGCCAACAGCAAAAAGGGGGCTAGTTGTACAAAGACCAAAACCAGGCGAGGAACAAGAAAATATATGCGAGACAAAATGTGTGAAGGTCTCGGTTGGTGCAGCCAGCCCAGTGGCCAGACAAAAAATGATATGGAGTTTGGTGCGCCCATGATTTTACCAGCCGCCACCGGCGCCACCGCCGCCCGAACTGCCACCACCAAAGCCGCCAAAACCGCCACCGCCGCCACCTCCAAATCCACCGCCGCCCCAACTGCTGCCAGAGGACCGGTTGCCACCGCCCAGGAGAGAAGACCAGAAGAGCGCTTCGGCAATGTTCCCTGCGCCCCTTCTGCTCATCATGCCCCCTCCCCGGCCGCCGCTGCCGCGGGCCAGGATAAAGATGACCACAATGACAATCAAAATAAATTTAAGGATGTCTTTGCCCGAGCTGCCCGTGCCTTTGTTTTTTTCGCGCTTGACTTTGTATTCACCCACCGCCGCTTTGGCCAGGGCATCAATGGCGCGGTCCAAACCGCGGTAATAATTCTGTTGTTTGAATTCGGGAACAATTTCGTTGCGGTAAATACTGGAAGCGGTAACATCGGGAATGGCCCCTTCCAGTCCATACCCAATCTCAATCCAGATTTTTCGGTCTTCAATGGAAGCCAGGATCAAGACTCCATTGTTTGTTTTCTTGTCGCCTATGCCCCAAGCCCGAAACAATTTATTGGCATAATCGGCTACATCGGCCCCATTTAAACTGGGCAAGAGCACAATGGCAATTTGGTTGGAACTGCTGTCGTCCAGTGCCACCAGCTTGTCTTCCAGAATTTGTTTTTGCTCGGGCGAGAGCACACCGGCCACGTCATTGACCAATCGGGGTGGATTGGGCCGGGGCAAGAGGTCTTGCGCCAAACCCAGGCCCAGTTGGCCCAAGAAAAACAATATGAAGAGGAGTTTTTTCATGTCAGTGGCCAAA
>RDYY01000250.1 GCA_004293505.1 Sphingobacteriia bacterium
AATCATACAAACCAGCAAAGCACCCGCTCCCATTGGCCCTTATAGCCAAGCCGTGAAAGCCAATGGCATGGTATTCATCAGTGGCCAAGTGGCTTTTGATCCTGCTACAGAAACCCTGAAAATGGGTTCAATTCAAGAAGAGACCCACCAAGTGATGCACAACCTGCAAGCCATTTTAACCGAGGCCAAACTGGATTTTAACCACGTGGTCAAGACCAGTATATTTTTGAGTGACATGGGTTTGTTTGCCCAAGTGAATGAAGTCTACGCTACTTATTTCAACGGCGATGAACCGGCGCGTGAAACGGTTGCGGTCAAGACCTTGCCCCGCAATGTGAACGTTGAGATTTCCATGATTGCTGTGGTAGATCTTTAAGTTTGCTTCACTTTTGACAACCTGTACCGGGTTGTAAAAGCGTATTCCTTATTGGGTTCCAAAGACAAAAGGCCGATGCCATTGTTGAAATTATCGGGTGCGCCGGATAAGTTTTCAATGGCGATGCTGTTGCGGTGCATGGGCGTGTAAACTTGCAACACGGGGTATTCAGGTCCGGGTAAAATATCCAATTGCCATTGGGCATTGCTGAGCACACATTTGGCTTCCGTACCCGGTTCAAACAAAAAAGAATTGTCCAAATTTTTGCCTTTTAATGAAAGGGGCCGCAAAAAACTTTCATTGGTGATTTCTTTTTTGGTGGGCAAGAGCTCGGCATCAAAAACCAATTGGCGCCGGGCATTGAACTGCAAGCGGCAATTGTCTACTTTATTACCCAAACTAAAATAGGGGTGCCAACCATCGGCATAGGGAATGGTTTGGGGTTCCTGGTGTTGCACCAAAGTGGTAATGGTCAAGGTTTGATCGGCACTGAGGGTCCAAATCAATTGAATGGAGAAGCTGTGGGGATAGCCTTGATCGGTTTTCTTGTATTGTGCTGATAAACCAACCCTGGCCAAAGTGGCATCGGCATGGCTTTCTTTGATTTGATAGGGCAAATCGTATACAAGTCCGTGGATGGCGTGCTTGCCCAAAAAATGTTTGTGCACCTGCCTTTTTTGTCCTTGCCAACTGTATTGGCCATTGCGCATCCGACACACAAAAGGACTGAGTTTGGCCGAGTTAAACCCCTCTGCAATTTTTTGCCTGGCTTCAGCTACTGATGCATAGCCTTTGATGACTTGTACTTTTTTGCCCCCTGTTTCCCACTGAAATCGGTTCAACAAGCCCCCAAATGCAAAAACCTCGGCCCAGCAATTGCTTTCGTGGTCTTTTAAGACCACCACGGGATGGGCAGCATTCTGGTTGATGGTGACAGAAAAGCGCTGGTTGGACATGGAAGTAAGGTATTTTAAAAAAAACTAACAATTGTTATCGTCCCTGGGAAAGCAGTAATTTTGCCCTCTGAAACGAGCTTGCCATGTCTTTTACCTTGCACAACAAAGTTAGAATTGTTACGGCTGCCAGTTTGTTTGATGGGCACGATGCGGCCATCAATATCATGCGGCGCATTTTGCAAGCCAAGGGGGCAGAAATCATCCACCTGGGCCACAACCGAAGCGTTGCTGAGATTGTGGAATGCGCCATTGAAGAAGATGTGCAAGGCATTGCCATCACCAGCTACCAGGGCGGCCATGTGGAGTTCTTTAAATACATGAAAGACCTCTTGGACCAAAATGGTTGCGGACACATCAAAATTTTTGGTGGGGGTGGTGGCACCATTTTGCCAGAAGAAATAAGGCTTTTGCACCAATATGGCATTACCCGCATTTACAGCCCAGATGATGGGCGGCGCATGGGTTTGGAAGGGATGATTGAAGACGTGGTGCGCCAATGTGATTTTGATGTAACCACTTTGCCTGCACCCAAAAAACCCATGACCTTGGGTGAAGCCAAAGACGTGCGCCAAATTGCCCGTGCCATTACTTTGTGCGAATTGTGTCAGCCGCAAACCCAGGCGGCACCTGCAAAAAACATCCCCATCTTGGGCATCACGGGTACGGGTGGAGCAGGTAAAAGCTCGGTCACCGATGAAGTGGTGCGGCGTTTTCTCCACCAATTTCCCGAACAAACCATAGCGGTGATTTCGGTGGATCCTTCCAAGAAAAAAACAGGCGGTGCTTTGCTGGGTGACCGCATCCGCATGAACGCCATTTCCCATCCCCGTGCTTACATGCGCAGTTTGGCCACGCGTGACGACAACACGGCTTTGAGTGCCCACGTGGCCGAGGCCTTGCAAGTGGTGAAGGCGGCAGGGTATGATTTGGTAATTTTAGAGTCAGCAGGTGTGGGCCAAAGTGATGCATCTATTTTGGAGTACGCCGACATCAGCCTTTATGTGATGACACCCGAATACGGTGCGGCTTCGCAATTGGAAAAGATCAACATGTTGGATTATGCCGACTTGATTTGCATCAACAAATTTGACAAAGCAGGTGCTTTGGATGCGCTGCATGATGTGCGCAAACAATACAAGCGAAACCACGGATTGTGGGAAGCCAAGGACCAGGACTTGCCCGTGGTGGGAACCATTGCTGCCCAGTTCAATGACCCCGGGGTGAACTTGTTGTTTGGGGCTTTGTTGGCACAATTGTCCAAGAAATTTACCCTGGACTGGTTATCCCAAACCGGCACAGCAGCAAGTTCATTGGAAAGCACATCTACCAAAACACAAATCATCCCACCCAAAAGGGTGCGCTATTTGGCCGAGATCGCCGATCAAAACCGGGCCTATGATGCTGCTGCCCAACAGGAACAAGCTATGGCTACTCGTTTGTACCAATTGCAGGGCGCCCTTTCTCAATTGCCGGCAGGCTCGGCACCTGCAGTAGCCATAGCTGCGCTGGTGGAGCAAATACAAAAAGAATTGAAGCCTGCTTCTTTGCAGGCCATTCAGGCTTGGCCCCAATTACAAGACCAATATGCCAAAGACGTTTTTGAATATGAGGTCAGGGGAAAGTCCATTACGCAGCCCATGACCACTACTTCTCTCAGTGGCTCCCGCATTCCCAAGGTCATCTTGCCCACTTACAAAGATTGGGGCGATGTCTTGCGTTGGCAACAACAAGAAAATGTACCGGGTGAGTTTCCCTATACGGCCGGCGTATTTGAATTGAAAAGACAAGGTGAAGACCCAACGCGCATGTTTGCAGGGGAAGGTGGGCCTGAAAGAACCAACAAGCGTTTTCA